>JAGWIH010000153.1 GCA_028866355.1 Alphaproteobacteria bacterium | reverse complement strand
CGCCGACAGCTGGTAATCGTAATTGCCGGCCGAATCGATGGTGAAGGAGCCGAACTGGCCGTTGAGCGAGCCGCCCGGACTGGCGTGCGTGCCGAAAGCCGGCGGCGGCGAGCCCGGTGTCCAGAAATCGGTGATGAACGCCGCCGGCGACGACGACACGACCTCGGAGATGTAGTTGCCGGTTTGGTCAACCGTGTAGCTCGTACCGCCGACGTTGTGCGGCGCGGGCGTGCTGCTGCCGAGGAAATATTGGTGGGTATCGAGATCGGGCACCGTGAGGAAAGTGCCCGGCGGCGGCGGTCCCGGCGGGCCGGGCGGTCCCGGTGGCGTCGAGTTGCCGCCGCCGACGCCCTTCACGAACTCGGTGGTTATGCCGAAACCGGTCGGCGCCAACGGCCCTTCGGGAATGAGACCGGGGCCGATGCCGCCGACATCGAACGGTGGAAAACCAAAGCCGGTATTCGCGACGTTCGGACCGGCTGTCGGATTGATTAGGGCCGGGCTGCCGCACGGGCCGGCGAGCGACAGTTGGAACGCCTGCAGCAATTCGCTCGGCGTGATCACGGTGCCGTCCGGCAGCTCGAACGGCGCCGGCTGCGGGCCGCATGGGCCAATGATGTCGTGCAGGGTGATCTGCGCGCCGTCGGGGAACGTCAGAATAAGGTCGCCGGCCTGCTCCGCCGCCTTGAGGTCGAGCGGATTGAAGTCGAAGGTCAGCGGCTGATTGGGGACAACCGGGACGACGATATGCTCGCCGGCGGCCGGCTCGTGGATGGCGATCGGCGGCCCAACCGGTGCACCCGGCTGCGGCGGCGCGCAGGGCTGCGGCGGGCACGGCGCCGCGGGCGGCGGCCCGGCCTGCGGATTGACCTGCTGGAGCTGCTCGACGCCGCCGGTATGCTGAATCAGCGGCGAGGCGGTGTGGGCCGCGCGGATCAGATGGTCCATCTCAGCCACGGCGGGTCTCCAGCAAGATGATCATGGTTAAAATCCCAGCAAAAGCTCGCATGTCGATCGCGATCACTCAAAGAGATTTGGCGGCAAAGCCATACAGCCCGGTGTGATTCTTCACTCCCACCGGATCCAGCGCCCGCGCGAGCGCGGCGCCTGCCAGCGCCGGCGCATAGCCAGGATGGCAATCAGGCCGCTGCCGAAGAGGAAGATCGTGGCGGGTTCGTTGACAGTGGTGACGCAGTTGCCGTTGATATCGGTGACGCAGACGGCGCCCTGCGCCAGGTTGGTCAGCGCGAAGTCCGCGGTAAAGCCGGCCGGCAGGCCGCCGTCGAAGACGACGTCGCCGAAATTGTTGGCGGTCGCATTGCCCGAGCCGATGCTGGTGAAATAGACGAGATTGCCGTTGCCGAGGATTTTGCCTTCGTTGCCCGTGATCGTATAGGTCTTGAGGTTGATCGGCGCGGTCGTAGTTCCGCCGATGCTGCCGCAATTACCCGGCGCCAGATTGGTGGCGCACAGCGTCTCGCTGGGCACGATATTGAAGATCGGGCTACCGGTGAAACCGATCAGCTGGAGGTCCTGGATCGCGACGCCGGTATTATTGACGACGCCGATCAAATAACCGTTCGCGTTGAAGCCATTATTGATGCTGGGGGGAGTTGAGACGTTGCTCGGAAAGCTGACCGCGACGTTGAAGTTGCCGCCGGTCTGCGTGACCGTCAGGATCTCGCTGCAGTCGCTGAGCGTGCTGGTGACGCCGCTGCCGCCGGTGATTGCGTTGCAGGTCGCCGCTGCCGCCGGCTGCGCGCTTAGGATACCGAGCGCGGGAAGTGCCAGCAGCGCGCAGGCGGCGAGCGCCAGCGCCCAACGGCGAGAAAAAACGAGCATAAATGCCTCCTTCGAACCGAAGAGCATTCTGCTCGATTAACCATATTCGATTTCGGATTAACCATATATCGCTGCCGTCGCTGGAATGCAAGTAGAGAAATAGAATTCGCCAAGACCTGGCTTAATAATCGTTAAAAGTAATCTTGGTTAATATTGGTAAATGCTCAGCGCTGAGCGATATCGATGAGATAGGCGGCGAAATCGGCCGGCTTCAGCTTGAGCGCGACGCGTTCCGCTTCGCCGGCCAGCGCGCGCGCGACCAGGATGTGGTTCTCGACATGGGCGGGGTCGACCTTGAATAGGCCGGCGGTATCGCGGATGCGTGGGTAGTAGCGCGGATCGATCGGCTTTTCCCGGCGTGCGATACGCTCGATGAGCTGGGCCTCATCGCCGCCATCGACGGCGGCCGATTTCACCAACTGCCAATCGTCTTCACCGGCCCAGCCGCGCGCGATCAGCGCCTTCGGATCTTCGTCGGTACAGCCGAACTTGTAGACGTGCTTGCTGAGGCCGACGTCCGACGCCCATTTGCCAAGTTTGACGCTGCGCGCCACGTACATCGCGGCCATCGGGATTCTCCCGTTTCCGTGGTGCCCGCGAGCTAACGCCGCCGCCTGCGGCGGGTCAATCGAATCTGCTTGCCGCCGCGTCGCCGCTTCCGTAACCCATCGCGGATGACGCGGCGGCTTTCCGTCCTTTTTTTCGCTGTGCTGCTGGCGGCGTGTGCATCGCCGGCGGCCGCTGCGACATTCCGCTGGGCCTATGATACGGATATTGCATCGCTCGATCCCTATACGCGGAACGAGACGCTGCAGCTTTCGTTGCTCGGCAACGTCTATGAGCCGCTGATCCGGCGCGGCCGCGCGCTCGAGCTTGAACCTGCGCTGGCGACCGGCTGGCGCCGGGTGGCGCCGCTGGTTTGGCGCTTCGAGTTGCGCCCGGGCGTGCGGTTCCAGGACGGAGCGCCCTTCACCGCGGCCGATGTCGTGTTTTCCTACCGGCGCGCGATTGCGGCGGGATCGAAAATCGCCTTGGCGTTGGCGGCGATCCGCGACGTCCGGGCGGTGGACGCGCAGACCGTCGACATCATCACGACGATGCCCGATCCGACCCTGCCGGAAGAGGTCGTGCGGTGGGACATCATGAACGCGGCCTGGTGCCGCGCGCACGGCACCGAGCAGATCACCGCCGGCGATGACTTTGCGGACGATCACGCCAATGGCACCGGCCCCTTTGCCGTCGAATCGCGGGTGCCGGGTGAACAGACCGTGCTGGTCGCCAATCCGGGCTGGTGGGGAAAACCGGCGGGCAATGTCGATCGCGCAGTGTTTCGGCCGATCGCGGGTAACGAAGCGCGGCTCGCCGCATTGGCGGCGGGGACGGTCGACATGATCGCCAGCGTCCCGTCTGACGGTCTTGGCACGCTGGCGCAGATGCCCCGTGTGCGCATCGTCCACGTCGCCGGCACGCGCACGATCCTCTTGGGCTTCCGGCACGTTCGCGTGGTGAAAATCCCGTATCATCCGACGCGAATCAATCCGCTTGCCGATCGCCGGGTGCGCGCGGCTTTCGCTGAGGCGATCGACGAGAACGCGATCGCGGCGACGGTGATGCGTGGCTTGGCGACGCCCGCCGGACTTATCGTCGGTCCGGGCGTGCGCGGCTTCGATCCGGCGCTCAATCAACGGCCGACCTATGATCCGGCGGGAGCACGCCGGCTGCTGGCGGCCGCGGGCTATCCCGGCGGTTTCGCGCTGACGATGGACTGCCCGAACGATCGTTACGTCAATGACGCGGCGATCTGCGTTGCCGTTGCCGCCGATCTCGCCAAGATCGGCGTGCGTGTGACGCTGTTGGCGCAACCACGCAGCGAGTATTTCACCAAACTGCTCGATCAGGGCCGCGGCGCGGATTTCTATTTGCTGGGATGGCGACCGGCGAACGACGACGCGCTGGACGCGTTGGTCAATCTCGCCGCGACGCGCAACGATCGCTTGCATACCGGCGCCTTCAATGTCGGCGGTTATTCGAACCCGGCGCTCGACAGCCTGATCGCCCGCGTCCAGGGCGAAAGCCTCGGCAAATCCCGCGCCATGCAGCTGCGGGCGGCGCTCGCCATGGTCAAGGACGACGTGGCCTACATTCCGCTGCACCAAAGCGACGTGGTGTGGGCCGTGCGCGACAATGTCGAGGCGGTTCCGCGCGGCGACGGCAGTTTCGCGCTCAGCGACGTTCGGATGAAGTGAACGAAACCGTCGGCGGCTTCAGGCGCCGTCGCGGAGGAGTTGCTCGTAGGCGGGAATGGTGAGCCATTCCGGGAAGCGCGGCGCCTCGATCAGCGCCGTAAAAATGCGCGCCGCGTCCTGATATCGGCCGCCGTTATAGGCCGCGTCGCCCACCATCGCCTTGAGCTTGGCCAATTCTTCGTCGAGCAGGCGGCGACACAACGGGGAGTCGATCACACGTCCGTCCGCAAGCTTGGCCTTGTGCCGGATCCATTGCCAAACCTGCGCGCGGCTGATCTCGGCCGTGGCGGCATCTTCCATCAGGTGATAGAGCGGCACGCAGCCGCTGCCGCGCAGCCATGCCTCGAGGTAGCCGATCCCGACGTTGAGGTCCTGACGCAGGCCGGCCTCGGTGACGGCGCCGTGCGGCACGGCAAGCAGGTCCGCCGCCGTCACGTGCACATCCTGGCGCTTGCGGGCGATCTGATTCGCCTGCGGCATCTGCTGGTCGAATATCGTCTTGGCGATCTCCACCAGGCCGGGATGCGCCACCCAGGTACCGTCGTGACCGTCGGCGGCTTCGCGCAATTTGTCCGCGCGCACCTTGTCCATCGCCGCCGCGTTGGCCGCCGCGTCGTTGCGGATCGGAATCTGCGCCGCCATGCCGCCCATCGCGTGGACGTTGCGGCGATGGCAGACCTGGATCAGGCGTTGACTGTAAGAGCGCAGGAAATGGGTCGTCATCGTCACCTGCGCACGATCCGGCATGACGGCCTGCGGGTCTTCGGCGAATTTCTTGATGAAGCTGTAGATGTAATCCCAGCGGCCGCAATTGAGGCCGGCGGAATGGTCGCGCAGCTCGTAGAGGATTTCGTCCATCTCGAACGCGGCCATGATCGTCTCGATCAGAACCGTCGCTTTGATCGTACCGCGCGGCACGCCCAGCGCATCTTGGCTGTATATGAAAACGTCGTTCCACAATTTGGCTTCGTGCCGGCTTTCCATCTTGGGCAGATAGAAATACGGTCCGGTCCCGCGCGCGAGCAGCTCCTTGGCGTTGTGAAAAAAGTAGAAGCCGAAATCGAAAAACGCGCCGGCAATCGGCGCGCCGTCAACGAGGACATGCGCTTCGGGCAGATGCCAGCCGCGCGGTCGGATCAAGAGGACGGCCGTTTTCGGATGAAGCGCATAGTGCCGTTTCGATTGCGGATCGTCATAGGCGATCGTCCGTCGCACGGCGTCGACGAGGTTGATCTGACCTTCGAGGAGATTGTCCCAACTCGGCGTATTGGCGTCCTCGAAATCCGCCATGAACACGTTGGCGCCGGAGTTGAGCGCATTGATCACCATCTTACGGTCGGTCGGACCGGTGATCTCGACACGGCGGTCGAGCAAATCGGTCGGCAGCGGCGCCACCGTCCAATCCGCGTCGCGGATCGCGCGGGTCTCGGCGGGAAAATCGGGACGCCAGCCGGCATCGAGCTTGGCCTGGGTCGCCGCGCGCAATGCCAACAATCGCTGGCGTTCGGCGCCGAAGCGCCGCTCGAGCGACGCCACGAAAGCGATCGCCTCTGGCGTCAGGATTTTTTCGTAACCCGGTTTGAGAGGCCCGCGGATTTCGACTCCGTGAGCGGGGGTGCCGGCAACGACGACACGCGTGTCCATGGTCGCTCCGCCTGAAAAAGCCTTCCGTTGCCATCATGGCCACGGAAGCCCCCTCTGTCGGATGACCTGAAAGATTGGTCGGCGCGCCCGATTATCTGCGCCGCTTACCCCTTCGGTGAGACGCGCCGTTCCCGAACGCCGCGCCTGCTTTCCAGAG
>JAGWIH010000152.1 GCA_028866355.1 Alphaproteobacteria bacterium | reverse complement strand
TCGCGCTTGACGATCTCGCCCTGGCTGTCGAGCGCCGGCGTCGAGGCGTAGCCGATGGCGAGGCGCTTTTCCTCGTCGCATTTTTCGAGGGGCACGAACATTCGCATGGGGTTTCTCCGAAAATGAAAAGGGCGCCCGAAGGCGCCCTGGGATTGGATCGGATCGCCGGCCGGCGGCGATTCAGGCGGCGCCGCCGCCTGCGTCGGACGTCCAGCCGAGGCGGTCCTTGAGATCGGCGAAGCACGCCGGACAGACCCACGCATAGCCGGCGCCGTGCTTGTAATCGGCGCCGGTGGCGTAGCCGACGTGCTGGATATCCGGCGCCGCGAACTCGGCGAATTTCGCGCCGCAGGCGGCGCAGTGATCGTGGTCCCAGGATTCGCTCCAGCGCTTGTAGGGCCGCCGATGCAGCTTGAGTCCGGCGAGATGCCGCGCGTTGCGCAGACGCCAGTCGTCGCCGGATCGTTGGTCTTTCGGCCGCGTGTCGGTCGCCATGGGACTGCCCCGCTTACTGCGTCGATTGCGATTTGGCAACGAAACGGCCGTCGGGAAACCAGCGATACTCGGATCCGTCGGGCGCGCGATAGTCGACGTGCGGCCCCACCGGATCCGGGTGATCCTGATCGCCGCGAAGCTGCTCCTGCGTCTTCGGATTGTACCAACTGCCGCGCGGCCCACCAGGGGCATCCTGCCCTTTCCACTCCCATCCCGGTGCCGGCGGCCTGGTGAGGTCGGTCGGGTAATCAGGCAGCGGCGGCCCGATTTCGACCGGCGGCTCGTCGAACAAGAGCGGCGCCCGGCCAAAAAGAATCTCCTGCGCGGTTTGCACATGCGGCGGCGTGCGGCCGGAGCCGGAGGCGGCACCGCCGTCCGAGCCGGCTCCCGCCGGCGCGAACTGACCGCCTTGCGGACCGGGGCCGTAGTGATTCGGATTGAAGCGGACGAGCGGTTGCTTCGGCGTCGCCGGCTCAAGGCCCAGCTCGGCGCGGACTTCGTTGACCGACTTGATGCCGGCCTTGACGTAATCGACCGCGACCGACGCGACCTTGGCCGGATCGCTCGGCGCGTCGTCGCTCCAGGCGAATTCGAGATCGGGTGCGGAAAATTCGCGCGCGATAATGCGGTCGCAGAGCTGCTTCACCCACGCCTTCAGCGGCAGCAGGCCTTCGGCCAGCGCCGTGTCCTGCGCGGTTTCGGACGTCGCCCGGTTGAGCTGTTGCACAAAGGGTTGCGGCGACACCGAGAAGGCGTAGCAGACGATGCGCGCCAGCCATTCGTCGAACGGATCCTTGAGCGCCGGCTCGCGCGTCGGGATGAAGGTCTTGGCGATGCCGCCCGGCACGAACTTGGCGTGGCGGCGCTGCGCCGTGTTGCCTTCGTGCAGGCTGTCCCAATAGCCCTGGAACTGCCGGATCTGATCCGGCGTCCAGGCGTCGGGCACACCGATCAAAGCTTCGGGGATATTTCCCTCTGTGTAGTACTGCAGAGTCCAAATCTGGCGGCGCAGCGCGACGTTGACCGTCATCTGCACCTGCTCGACGGGCGAGAAACCGTACACCTTATGCACGCGCGGGTTGCGCGGCAGGTAGAGGAGTTCGTCGGTCGTGTAGTCGACCGCCGGCAGGCCCTTGAGCACCTGCTGATAGGCGGGCGCGGGCGGAAGCGGCGTGCGGCCCCAATCGTCGATGACGCGCTTGATGGTGGCGCCGTCGAGCGGCTCAAGCGCGCACAATTTTCCGTCGCGCGAACGGCGCAGATAAAGCGAAGGTGCGTCGATCACCAGCAAATCTTCCAGCACCAAACGCAGCCAGGTCGGCCACGGATGAACGCCGTCGGGACAAGCGAACAACGCGGATATGGCGGCGATGCGCGGATCGGATTTCGCTTTGCCCTGTTCGCGCGGGCGGACGGTCCACGATAGCCGTTCGAGCTGATCCTTGCGGCTTTCGATGACGAGGCGGATGAGGTCATACGAGTCCGCCAGCGCGCGCAATTCCGCGAAGGACGTGCCTTCATACGCGCGCGGCCGCGTCACGAGGTTGTAGCCGGACGGAAAGTCGAACTGCCGGCCGGCGACGTCTTCCGGCGCCTGCGGCGGCATGGGATCCCGCGGCCCGAACCAGCCGCCGGCGTCGCCGGTGACGACATAGCCCAAGGCGCGCGCCGCGCGGGCGACGAGGCCTTCGGCGATCGGCGTCGCGGTGGGTGATGAGTCCGTCATGGGTTATCGCGTTTGGCGTCGGGAAAGGTTCACCACGGAGACACGGAGGATCCGGAGTCAGCGCGTCATTGCGAGCCCTACTCGGGGCGAAGCAATCCAGAATTTGGATCGCCACGACCGCTTCGCGGTCTCGCGACGACGAGAAACTCCGTGTCCTCCGTGTCTCCGTGGTACGGACCCCCTCACCCTTCCCTCTCCCCCTTCGTAGGGGGAGAGGGTTGGAAAGGAGGCGGTAACCGGCTCTATACTTTCCGCCTGAGCCTTGGGGGAGGCTCGAAGACCGGGGGGAACCATGTCTCAAACGTTGCGGCGGATGATGATGATTTCCGCGGGTGTCGCGGCCTTGACGGCAATTCCATACGGTGCGAAAGCCCGCCAGGTGATTGACTCCGCAGCCAACGAGCAAAAATGCCTTGCCGTCGGCGGACAGGTGTCACACGAGAGCGATGGGGAGTACTGCTTAACTCCGGCGTTGGACGCACGTTGCGATCAGACAAATCCGCCGGCGTACGACAAAGACGGCAACCGGGTTCCATGGCTCTATAATTACCAAGCTGGCAATTGCGACCCGGCTGCCTGCTTTCTTACCACCGCCTGCGTGGACTTCGCCGGCCTGCCCGACGACTGCTTCGAGTTGTCGAGCCTCCGGCGGTTCCGCGACGAAATCCTGACGCACATGCCGCACGGTGCGGACGACATCGCGCTCTATTATCGCGTGGCGCCGGCGATCGTCGAACGGATCGGCGCGTCGCCGCAACGGTCGCGCGAGCTGGCGCGGCTTTATGTGCTGTACATTCTGCCGAGCGCGCTGGCGGCATGGCTCGGCTGGGCGAGCCTGGCACGCCGGATCTATACGAGGATGATGCGCAATCTCGCGGCGCGTTATCGGATCGCGCTGGTTTAATGGTGACACGTTTCGTATTTGCCTTGGCGCTGTCCATCAGCTTGTGTCCAACCGGCGGCGCGCTGGCGCAGAAGGCCGACGACAACTGGCGCCAATGCGCCAGCAACGCCGCCGCGCCCGATGTGAAGATCGCCGCCTGTTCGGCGGTCATTGAGGCCGGCGGCGGAACCAAAAAGACTCTCAACGCCGCGCTTTATAACCGCGGCGGCGCCTATTCGGCGGCCGGCCAATTCGACAAGGCCGTCGCGGATTTCTCGCAGGCGCTCCAGCTCAACCCCAACGACGGCATCCTCTATATCGGCCGCGGCAACGCCTATCTCCAGAACGGCGATTTCGACCATGCCGACGCCGATTTCGACGCCGCGATCCGGCTGCACGCGCAACCGGCGGTCGCGTATTCAGGCAAGGGCATGATCGACTTCGTGCATGACCGGTACGACCGCGCCATCGAGGATTTCGGCCAGACGGTGCGGCTGCAACCCGGCGAAGCCGAGGGTTTCACCATGCGCTGTCTCGCGCGCGCCATCGTCGGCAAGCTGCAAGAGGCGATGGCCGACTGCAACCAGGCGATCAAGCTCAATCCCAACGACGCCGAGGCGTACAGCAATCGCGGCTTGGTCTATCTCAAGATGAAGCAGCCCGGCGCCGCCCTCGCCAACTATCATCGGGCGTTGCAGCAGGAGCCCGGCGGCGACACGCTGCTCTATGGTCAGGGCATCGCCAAGCACATGCTGGGCGACAAGGACGGCGGCGATGCCGACATCGCAGAAGCCACGAAGCTTTCGCCCGACATCGCGGCGGTTTTCGCCAAGTGGGGCGTGAGCGAGTAATAAAAGTCAGGCAGCCGGTTTCGGCCGGTTGCTTTTATTGCCGTCGTCGTCCACGGGAAAACGGTAGACGAAGCGCGCGCGGTCCCAGATCTCGAAGCCGGCGTATTTGTCCTGGCGTTCCTTGAACAGCACCAGGGCCTGTGCAATCGCGCCCTCGTCGGATGCGTCCGTCAACAGCTCGACGGCCGCGATATGGCCGTCCCGCATGAAATAACACCGCACGACTCTCCCCCATTTGCCGCTCTTTGCTCGGCGGCCTTTGAAAAGAACGATTCCAAATCAGGTGCGCGTTTTCAAGCCTCGATTCGGCGTCCGCCGCTCCGCCGCGGCCAATTTCGTCAGGCGGCAGATTTTCGCCTGTTACCGTTTTTCTTGCCGTTGCCGTTCGCCGGAAAGCGGTGCACGAAGCGCGCGCGATCCCAGACCTCGTACCCGGCGTATTTGTCCTGGCGTTCCTTGAACAGCGCCTCGGCCTCTTTGATCGCGGCTTCGTCCGATACGTCGGTCAGCAGCTCGACCGCGCCGATGTGGCCGTCCCGCAAGAAATAACACCGCATATTACCCCCCCGGAGCCCCCTTCCGGCGGCTTGTGCGCAAATTATGGCACGCGCCAATGACGGGCCCGAGTCTTATCTGGCAGCGGGCAAAACCCTGCCTTCGCTGAGACGGCGGTAGTAATCGAGGATCGCGGCATCGCGGTTGGCCATCAGATCGGTCACCGCCCAGACCAGCGCGTCGAGCCGGTCGGGCGACGTGCCGGACGCGGCGCGATCGAAATCCGCGGTGAAGCCGCACAATTGATCCTCCAGCGTGGCGAAGCCGCCGACGTGATGCACCCTGCCCTGCTCGTACAGCGCCGCGACCGGCTCGGCCCGCACCGCCTTGCCGCGCGACGCGCGCACCGCGCGGAACGGCGCGTCGCTGGCCACCGAGCGCAGCGTGGCTTCGACCATGTCGCCGCCATTGTTGACCTCGGCGACGATGCGATCGGCGGCGAATTTCTTATAAGCCGCGATCGCCTTCAACGCCCAGGCGCGCGGACTCATGCGGCCCGACAGATCGTCGAGCACATAGACCTGGCCGTCGTGCGCAAGACCGGCGACGACGATGCCGGTTTCGTCGGCGCCTTCGCCCGACGACGCGGCCGGATCGACGGCGACGACGATGCGCGCGAGGTCGGGCGCGGCGTTGACGCGCGCGGCTTCGATGCCATCGCGCGACCACAGCGCGCCGGGTACGTCGTCCAGCAACTCGGCTTCGAGCTCCTGCCGGCCGAGCCGCGTGCCGCGATAACGGCGCACGACCGAATCCAAAAACGCCGGCGCCAGATTGAGGGCGTTGTCGAAGGTCGAGCCACGGGTCACAACGGTGCCGGGCGAGGCTAAAACGTCGCGCACCAGCTTCACCGGCTTCGGCGTCGTCGTCACCACGGCGCGCGGATCGCCGCCCAAGCGCAAGCCGAGCAGCAGATTGTCCCACGCGGCGGCATAGCGCCACGCCGCGAGCTCGTCGCACCAGGCGAGATCGTGCTGCGGACCGCGCAGGCGTTCCGGCTCGTCGGCCGAAAAGGCCAGCGCGACCGCGCCATTGGGCCAGGTGAGCCGGCGCTTCGACGGCTCATAGAGCGGCCGCCAATCGTCGCCGGATATCGCGAGCAAGCCGCTTTCGCCTTCGATCATCACGTCGCGCACGTCCGAAGCCGTCGGGCCGACCAGCGCGACGCGCGCGGCCAAGCCGGCTTCGACGCGGGCGCGGACGAATTCGGCGCCGCTGCGCGTCTTGCCGAAGCCGCGGCCGGCCAAAAGCAGCCAGACGCGCCAATCGCCTTGCGGCGGAAGCTGATTGGGCCGCGCCCAGAATTCCCAATCGTCGAGCGTGCGGCCTTGCTGAACGGCGTCGAGGCAATCGATCGCTTCCGCGTGCTCGGCGAGCGACAAAGC
>JAGWIH010000151.1 GCA_028866355.1 Alphaproteobacteria bacterium | reverse complement strand
CATTTCCTGGCGATCGCCTATGGCCGCAGCAACAATATCGGCATGGCAGCGCTGAGCCTCGCCGAGGAAGGCATGGCGAACGGCGACTATAAGACGGCAATCCAGCAATCGCAGCGCGCCCGCCAGATCCTGCCTGCCGGGCCGCAACGCCAGCGGGCCGAAGACATCGAAGCCGAAGCCAAGCGTATTCGCGACGCGTCCTAATGGACGGAAGGATTGGAATGCTCAAACTCGCCATCGCTGCGTTGATAACCCTCGCCGCCGTGTTCGCCGCGCCTGCAACCGCCGCAGCGCAATCATTCTCTCCCGCGCAAAAGCAGGAAATCGATCGCTTGATCCACGATTACCTGCAGCAGCATCCGGAAGCGGTCATGGACGCGCTCAAGGCTGGGCAGCAACGGGCGGATGACGCCAGAGCGGCGGCGGCCAAGAAAGTGATCGCGGCCAGACGCGACGAGCTGCTCCACGACCCCAATTCCGTCGTCGCCGGCAATCCCAACGGCGACGTCACGCTGGTCGAGTTCTTCGATTATCGCTGCCCGTACTGCAAGGCGATCGAACCGTCGCTCGAGGCGTTGATCAAAGAGGACAGCAACCTCCGCGTCGTCTACAAGGAGTTCCCGATCCTCGGGCCGACGTCGGTCGTCGCATCGCGTGTTGCCATCGCCGCGCGCCAGCAAGGCAAATATGCTGAGTTCCACGATCGGATGATGGCGCTCAAGGGCAATATCGACAACGACGCGGTGATGAAGGTTGCCGCGGCCAGCGGCCTCGACATAGCCAAACTCAAGCGCGACATGACGGCGGCCTCAATTGGCCAGATCATCCAGCGCAATTACGCGCTGGCTGAGGCGCTCGGCATCGATGCAACGCCGGCACTGGTGATCGGCGACCAACTCACCATGGGCGCGGTCGACATCGACGGCCTGCGGCAGCTCATCGCCGATGCGCGCAAGAATAAGAAGGGCAGCTAGCCGGCGACGGTTTCGGGCCCAATCGGCTCCGTCAAATTCGCCTCGTCGATGCGCGCCGAATTGACGCGTTTGGCGACCGGCACATAGCGCAACGCGGCCGCCGGCACGCCGGCCAGCGCCGCCGTTACCCGCGCCGGTTCGCTAGCCGGATCGAGCCAGGCATCGAGATCGGCGCCGGCGAGGATCACCGGCATGCGCGGATGGAGCGGTCGCAACAACTCGTTCGCGGCGGTGGTGACGATGGTGAAACTGTCGATCGGCATCGCGGCGGCATCACGCCGGTCGATCCATCGGTCCCACAAGCCGGCGAACGCAAATGGCGCATTGTTGCGCCGCGTCACCAGATAGGGTTGCCGGTTGGCGCCTTCGCCCGACCAATCGTAGAAACCGTCCGCCAGCACCGCGCAGCGCCGTTGGCGCAACGCCTTGGCGAAGGCCGGGCGCGATGCCAGGCTTTCGGCACGGGCATTCATCAGCGACGCGCCGATCTTGGCGTCTTTGGCCCAAGATGGAACGAGCCCCCAGCGCAGATTTTGCACCGTGCGCTCGCCGGCCGGCTGCCGCCGTTGCCGGACGACCGGCGCGTCCTGCGTCGGCGCGACGTTATAGCGCGCCGGCAGGTTCGGACGTTCGACGAACCCGAAAACGTCCCGTAATACCTCGGCCGGCGTGGCCAACTTGTAGCGTCCGCACATGCGCAAGGACCTCGTTCGTTCATACCGTCCGGGCGAAAAAGGGATTGGTCGGCCCGTGCTCGCGCCGCTATTTTAGCGCCCTTCGCCACGACGACAGAGATTTCCCCTCCATGGGACAGTTCGGCATGGGCCAGCCGGTGCGGCGCAGCGAGGATCGCCGCTTCATCACCGGTGCCGGCCGCTACACAGACGATATCGTATTGCCGCGTCAAACCGTCGGCTACGTGCTGCGCTCGCCGCACGCACATGCGACCATCCGTGCGATCGATATTTCGGCCGCGCTGGCCGCGCCCGGTATCGTCGGCGTTTTCACCGGCGCCGATCTCGAACGCGATGGCATCGGCAAGATTCCGTGCGTGGTGCCGCTCAAGAACCGCGACGGTAGCCGCATCAAAATGGTCGAGCATCCGCTGCTCGTGACCGACCGCGTACGGCATGTCGGCGACGGCGTCGCTTTTGTCGTCGCTGAAAGCGCCGCTGCCGCCAAGGATGCCGCCGAATTGATCCGGGTCGACTACGACGTTTTGCCCGCGGTCGCCGACACCGCGCACGCCGCCGAGCCCGGCGCGCCGCTGGTCTGGGATAACATCCCGAACAATCTTTGCTTCGACTGGGAGAGCGGTAACCGCAAGGCGGCCGAGGCCGCCTTCGCGCGTGCGAAGCATGTGATCGAACTCAATCTGGTCAACAACCGGTTGGTAGCCAACTCGATGGAGCCGCGCGGAGCCTTGGGCGCTTATGACGCCGCCGAGGATCGCTTCACGCTTTACACGTCGACGCAGGGATCGCACGCGATCCGTCGGATGTTGGCCGCCAGCGTCTTCCGCTTCGCCGAGCACCGCATCCGCGTCGTGACACCGGACGTCGGTGGCGGCTTCGGCATGAAGCTGTTTCTCTATCCCGAGCACGGCCTGGTGCTTTATGCGGCGCACAAACTTGGCCGACCGGTGAAATGGATCGGTGAGCGCGGTGAATCGTTTCTCAGCGACGCGCAGGGCCGTGACAATGTCACACGCGCGCGGCTGGCGCTCGACTCCGATCTCAATTTCCTCGCGGTCGACGTTGAGACCACGGCCAATCTCGGCGCTTATCTGTCGAATTTCGGCACTTTCATCCCGACGATGGCCGGCACGGCGATGCTCGCCGGCGTCTACCGTACGCCGGCCGCGGTGGTGCGCGTCAAAGGCGTCTACACCAACACGGTGCCGGTCGATGCTTATCGCGGCGCCGGACGGCCGGAGGCCAATTACGCGCTCGAACGGTTGGTCGATCACGCCGCGCGCAAGCTCGGTGTCGCGCCCGCGGAATTGCGTCGGCGCAACTTCATTCCGCCCGAAGCCATGCCCTTCAAAACCGTGCTCGGCATGACCTACGACAGCGGCGAGTTCGCGAAGAACCTCGCCGACGCGCTGGGGCAGGCGGACTCCACCGGATTTGCCGCGCGCAAGGCACAGTCGGCGGCACGCGGCAAGCTGCGCGGCTTCGGCCTTTCCACCTATATCGAGCAATGCGGCGGCGGCTTCGACGAGATGGCCGAAATACGATTCGATACAAGCGGCGCGGTGACCGTCATCGTCGGCTCGCAATCGTCCGGCCAAGGCCATCAGACCGCCTATGCGCAACTCGTCGCCGATGGGTTGGGCGTGCCGTTCGATCGCGTGCGCGTGCACCAGGGCGATACCGACGTCGTCGGCTTCGGCCGCGGCACCGGCGGCTCGCGGTCGCTGCCGGTCGCCGGCAACGCGATCGGCATGGCGATCCAGCGCATCGTCGACAAGGGCAAGAAGATTGCGGCGCATCGCCTCGAAGCCGCCGAAGCCGACATCGAATTTGCCGACGGCCAATACGTGATCGCCGGCACCGACAAGCGCGTCAGCATGATCGAGGTCGCGCAGGCGGCGCACAATCCGCTGTTGCTGCCGGCCGGGTTCGAGCCGGGCTTCGACGAAAAGGCGCACTACCTTCCAGCCGCGCATACCTTCCCGAACGGCTGTCATGTCTGCGAAGTCGAGATCGATCCCGACACCGGCATGACCACGGTGCTGCGCTATGTCGTGGTCGACGATTTCGGCAACGTCGTGAATCCGCTGCTCCTCGCCGGCCAGATTCATGGCGGCGTGATTCAAGGTATCGGCCAGGCGCTGATCGAAGGCTGCGTCTACGACGACGGTGGACAACTCCTCACCGGCTCGTTCATGGATTACGCCTTGCCGCATGCCGACGATGTGCCCGCGGTCGAGTTCTCGTTCAACGTCGTGCCGTGCCGGACCAACCCGCTTGGCGTCAAGGGCGCAGGCGAAGCCGGCGCCATCGGCGCGCCGCCAGCGGTGATCAATGCCGTCGTCGATGCGCTTGCCGGCGTTGGCGTCGAAACTATCGAAATGCCGGCGACGCCGCACAACGTCTGGCGCGCAATCCGGCAGGCGCGCGTATGACAGCAAGTCACGCCGCGCTTCTCGAAGCCGCGCGCAGCGGCGCCCAAGCTGCGGCCGCGGTGATCCTCGATATCTACGCGACGCCGTTCGAGGTGCGGCGCAAAGCCGACCAATCGCCGGTGACGCTCGCGGACGAGGAAGCCGAACGGCTGATCATCGCTGCGCTCGAACGCGTCGCGCCCGAGATTCCCATCGTTGCCGAGGAACAAGTCGCCGCGTCGGGCCTGCCGGCGACGCTGGCGTCGCGTTATTGGCTGGTCGATCCGCTCGACGGCACGCGCGGCTTCGTCGACCGCAGCGACGAATTCAGCGTCAATATCGGCCTGATCGAGGACGGCTGGCCGGTGCTGGGCGTGATCGGCGTGCCGACGCAGCATCTGATCTATGCGGCCGCGGGCCCCGGCACCGCGACCCGCCGGCGGGACGGCGGCAAGCCGGAACGGATCGCCGCACGCGTCGCGCCGGCCGAGCCCATCGTCTTGTCGAGCCGGCTGCACGGCCCATCGCGGCGTATCGAGGCCTATCTCGCCGGCGTGCCCGGCGCCGTGCATCGGCCGTTGGGCAGTGCATCCAAATTCTGCCTGATCGCCGAAGGCTCGGCGGATCATTACCCGCGCTATGGCGAAACCAGCGAGTGGGACACCGCTGCCGGGCAGGCGATCATCGAGGCCGCCGGCGGCAGCGTCACCACGCTCGATGGCGCGCGCCTCGGTTACGGCAAGGCCGGCTACCGTAATCCGCCGTTTCTCGTCCGCGGCCGGACGTGACCGAGCGCCTGAGCGCCGCGCAGCTCGATCGCGCCGCTTCCTTGCTGCGCGACGGGGCGCTGGTGGCCTTTCCGACCGAGACGGTCTACGGCCTCGGCGGCGACGCCACGAGCGATCGCGCCGTCGCCACCATCTTCGCCGCCAAGGGCCGGCCGAGCTTCAATCCGCTGATCGTGCATGTCGCCGATCTTGCCGCGGCTGAAGCGCTGGCCGATTTCGACGGACGCGCGCGCGATCTTGCCCGCCGCTTCTGGCCCGGACCGCTGACATTCGTGCTGAAGCGCAGCGCCGCCTCTCCGATTTCCCGTCTGGCCAGCGCCGGTCTGGAAACCGTGGCGCTGCGCGCGCCGGCGCATCCGTTGGCGCAAGCGCTGCTGCGCGCCGTCGGGCGGCCGCTCGCTGCGCCGAGCGCCAACCGCTCGGGCCACGTCAGTCCGACCACCGCCGACCATGTGCTCGACGAACTGGGCGGCCGCATCGCCGCCGTGCTCGGCGGTGGAGCGTGCCGCGTCGGCATCGAATCCACCGTCGTCGATCTGTCGCGACCGCAAGCGACGCTGCTGCGGCCTGGCGGCGTGCCACGCGAGCAGCTTGAAAGTGTGCTCGGGCGCCTTGCCGACGCCGGGGATACGGCCGCGCCGCGCTCGCCCGGCATGCTCGAACGTCACTATGCGCCGGCGCGGCCGCTGCGTCTCGACGCCACTTCGGTCGCGCCGGACGAGGCGCTGCTGGCGTTCGGCGCGCCGCTGCCCGGCGCCGCCGCGACCGTCAATCTGTCGCCGACGCGTGATCTGACCGAGGCGGCCGCCAATCTATTTGCGGCGCTGCGTACGCTCGACCAGCCGCGCTTCGCCACGATCGCGGTCATGCCGATCCCGGAAACCGGCCTTGGCGCGGCGATCAACGACCGTCTGCGGCGCGCCGCGCGCGGCCGCGCCAACTGAGGGCTGGACGGCAGCCAGTCGGGAGCGATAGGGCTTTAGCCATGGACAGCATCGCCGCCGACGTTATCGCGCGCCTCAAGGCTGTGGTCGGGCCGAAAGGCGTCGCCGAGGGCGCCGATACCGAGCCTTACTTCGAGGA
>JAGWIH010000150.1 GCA_028866355.1 Alphaproteobacteria bacterium | reverse complement strand
TAGAGTATGCATGACGAATAAAATGCGTAATATTCGGGACAGGTCTGGTGTCCCGCCTGACAACTTTGGAAGCGCGGATGGGGAGCTTTCAGTCGAAGTTTCAGGAGGCGCTTCGCCGGCGTCTGTTCCCAAATGCGCCCCTGCATCTGAAGCAGATCGCCCGGGCGATCGGGCGGTCTGAGAATACGGTTACACGCTGGTGGCGGGGCGAGACGCGGATTGCCGGCGACGACCTGTTCCGCATCGCCCGTTATCTCGTCGATCGCGGCGACGGCACTTTTCTACGCGAGATATTCGACGATCTTCTGCCGACGGAACGCCCGCAATCGGACGCCGAAGAAAAGGCGCTGGAGCTGCTTTACGAGCTTATGCGCCGAATGAACACGCCGGAGGGCGGCGGCGACCGCAGCAGCTGGGTCACTGCGGAAGGTGAAATCGTTAGGGCGGTCGCAGGTCATGCCGACTATGTGCGGCGGTCGTTGCGTCTGTCGCACAGCGAGGCCGACTTGCCAAGCTACGCGATCCGGGTTTTAGGTTGGATCGCGCTCACTGTGCGGGCTGACGACAATACCGCCATCATCCGGCACGATGGCCGCCGCGTCGCGCCGCTCGCTGCGGAACGTATCTGTGCCTGGCTCGATGATCACGCCGACCGGATTTCCCATGTTCGCCGGTTGATTCATCTGGATCAGACATGGGTCGAGGCGCATCACACAAACGCGGCAGCAGCCGCAGCCATTGCACGGATCGCATACATCTTGCGTATTCCGCGTCGGCCGTGGGTCATCAGGCCGCTGCCGCTTGATTCGATTTCCGATCCGCTGCTTGCCAGACTCCTGCGGGCCTACAACCAAAGTCCCGATCGGCTCATTCACGCAGCGGCCGAATTCGGGGCGTTCACCACCAGTAACCTTTTCGGCGGCAGCGACGAGAACGAAGTCGTGTCTCATCACGTTGCAACGGGATTCGGTTTCGATACGTCCCACGTCATCGGCATGAACATCCTGGCGCGCGCCGACACTGATTACGCCAGGATGGTTCATGCCCGGATCGTGCGCACGCGGCGCGAAGGACCGAACTACAACGAGCTCGTTGGTACGATCGACGACCGGCACGTCAGGTATTTCAATCTGGCATTGCCCGAACCCGGACCGCAGGGCCGGGTGTTGACGTCGACGGTGATGCTCGAGTGCGAGCGCGTTAGCGCATAACGCCGTTATACCGAGGCGTGCGGCATCCCGAGGCGTGCCGTCAGCGCTTCGGCCGCTGCCGGCAGGAACGCTTTCGCATCCGGTAAGATCACCGCCGCCGACCGCACGTGGTGATGCATCGGGTCGACGCCGGGCGGCACTGTACCTTGTTCGATAAGCGCCTTGACCGCTGCGAGCAGGCGATTGCGCGCCATGATGATGCCGTTATCGGTCGAAACGAGGTTTTCGCGGCTGCGATCGACGATGGGGCCCATGCTCTCTTGCAGGCTGGCGTCCTGCATCGAGATGCCTTCGATGCCGCTGAAACTGCGGCCCGCCTTCTGAGCGGTGCGGTCCATCAGATAGTCATTGTCCTTGTTGGCGCGCGGGCGATAAGTGCCGGACACATATTTCACGTGGACGCCATGGCCGTCGCGCATCGCCGCGACCTCCGCCTTGGTCAGGGCGCGCGTCGGATGATAGTCGAAGCTCCAGGCCCAGCAGTTCTCGTCGTCGATCGGGATCCAGAAGTGGCCGTGCACCGGGTAATCGGACCGCGGCGGCACGATGGTGACGCACGGCATGACCCAGGGCGTGACGCGCCAGTACCAGTTGCCGTTTTCCGCCTTGCGCCGCGCGCCAACAAACAAGCCGCCCGGCGCCTCGACCACCTCGAAGTGCGGCTGGGCGTCGTCGAGATTGTATTGATTGGACCTGGCGCCTTTGAACAGCGGGTCGGTATTGAGCGTGGCGCGGTGCAGGAACGAGACGTGGCTTGAGTCGATGCCGCCCTCGAGCGCTTGAAGCCAATTGCACTCCTGCAGACGTTTCGAAACGAAGCGCTGCTCGGATGTCACCAATGCAAATTCGTATTCGGGCAACGGCGGTTGCTTTTCCGGCGGCCCCATGTAGGTCCACAGGATGCCGCCGCGCGCGATCAGCGGATACGAGGTCAGCTTGATGCGCTTGCAGAAACCGCTTTCGGCTTCGGACGGCACCTCGACGCACTGCCCGGTGACGTCGTATTTCCAGCCGTGATAGGCGCAGCGGATGCCGCCTTCCTCGTTGCGCCCAAACCACAAGGACGTCCGTCGATGCGCGCAGAATTCCTCGATCAGCCCGAGCCGTCCGCCGCTGTCGCGCAACGCCAGCAAGCGCTCGCCGAGCAGTTGGACGCGGACCGGCGGGCAATCGTTCTCGGGCAGTTCCTCCTCGAGCAGCGCCGGTAGCCAATAGCTGCGGAACATCTGGCCCATGGCGGTGCCAGGCCCGGTACGGGTCAGAAGTTCGTTCTGCTCGCGTTTGAGCACGGCGGCATCATAGCGCGCGCCGGATGGGACTCAAAACGTCTCGCGCCAGGGCCGCAATTCGATCTCCCAGCTCCAAGTGCTGCGCGCTTGGCGATGGAGCTGAAGGTAGGTTTGCGCGATGGCGTCGGGATCGAGCCGGCTATCGTCATCGCTGCCGCCGATGGCGCCGTCGATCACGATGTGGCCGACATGGATGTTCTGCGGCTGCAGTTCGCGCGCGAGCGCCTGGGCAAGGCCGCGCAACGCGAATTTACCCATCGCGAAGGGCGCCGATTTTGAATAACCCTTGACGCTTGCCGATGCGCCGGTGAAGAGCAGCGTACCGCCGCCTTTTTGCAGGAACACGCGCACCGCCTGCTGCGCCACCAAGAAGCCTCCATAGGCGAGGCTCATCAATGATTGCTGCACGGCGGCGGCGTCCAGGTCGGCGATGCTGCCACGCACGCGTTGGCCGGCGTTGTAGACCACGAGATCGGGTGCACCGAGCTCGGTGGTAACGTGCGCGAACAACGCCGTAACGTCGGCTGGTTTGGTGGCGTCGCAGGGATAGGCGCGGGCGCCCGTTTTGGCGCACAACGTTTCGAGTTTGCGGATATCGCGTGCCGCCAATGCGACACGCAGGCCCTCCTTGGCGAAGAGCCGCGCAAGGGCGGCGCTCAATCCGCTGCCGGCACCGACGATGAGGGCGGTTTCCGGCATGCGCGCTCTCGGTTTCGGGTGATCGGTCTCAGTCGTTCCGGTCGGGCAGGAGTGCCTCGGCCGCGTCGCGCGCCGCGGCGCGTTTCAACGCCTCGCGCTTCAGTTCGACCATCACGGGTTTTTGCTGCCGCGCACGCACCATTCCGGGATTGACGTGCGTCGCCGGTCCGGCCGCGAGCACCCGGAAGCCGACAAGCTGCGGCGTGTCGGTCGTGCCGCCAAGCTCGGCTTCCACTTCCTGGCCCTTGAACAACCGCGTGATATTACTGCGCTCGAGCAATGGCGGCTCGAACGGCAGATCGCCGCTAACGCCTTGCAAGCGCAAGGCGCCGCGGCGGGTTTGCGGGTCGAACCAACGGACGACGCCGCGCGTCAGCCGCTCGCGGCTTGGTGGTGGCGTCAACGGCACGACCTGGACCGGCTCCTTGTCCTTAACTTCGGCGCGGCGCAGCAGCGTTGGCGCCGGCGCCGGCGTAGCTTTGGTTTCAGCTGGAATCGATACGATTGGGGCGGCCTCGGCGCGCGGTTTGCGACCGTGGCGCTTGGGTGCGACCGATATAGCATCGGCTTCATTCGGCGCGGTTTGGCCGTTTTGCTGCGCCGGTCCTTGGACCGGCCGCGTGCCGTTCAGGCCCGCCAGCGTGCGATGCACAACGTCGATCAGTTGCGGAATTTCCTGATGCGCCGTCTGCCGCTCTGCCAGCAGCTTGGCAATCATGCGTGCGGTATTCGCCGTCGCAGAAGACATCGTGGTCCCCTGTGTTCACTAATGGACTGGAACGGCCGCCGGGCGGCGGCACGGGAAGAATGGACGGGACCAGCGGCATCGATTGGTCGCAACCGCGGTCCGAGTGGAAAATCTCTCATAGCACGTCGCCGACCTTTGGCAAACGGTACGTTGAGCTGCAAAACGCAATACGGTGGATAAATTGTCAGGGGCAATGATTGGTGCGAATGATACGCAAGGCGGCACCCGCCGCAGCGTGATCATGCTGTGTCTCGTGCGTGATCCATGCAACGGTCGCGCAGCAGCCAACGGTCCGCAGGTTTGACAGGGGCGACCATGGATGATACCAGCGCCGTCAGGAGGTTTTCCGATTCCATGCCGCGGATCTCGATTGGCGACTGCCATCTGCATTACGAGCGCGCCGGCGGCGGCTATCCGGTGGTGTTCATCTCCGGCCTCAGCGGTCATGCGGACTATTGGCGCCAGCAGGTTCCCGTCTTCGCCAAATCGTTCGACGTTGTGACGTTCGATCACCGCGGCGTCGGCCAGAGCGACCACAGCCGCATCTCCTACACCGTTGATCGCTTGGCGGCCGACGTGATCGGTCTGCTCGACGCGCTCGGCATCGCGCGGGCGCATATTGTCGGCCATTCGACCGGCGGCGCCATCGCCCAGATTCTCGGCGTCGAACATCCGCAGCGGGTCGCCAGTCTCGTGATCTGCGCCAGCTGGCCCAAGGCCGACGCTTATTTCCGCCGGCTGTTTGCGCTCCGCAAAGAGATTCTGCACAAGTTTGGCCCGGCCGCTTACATCCAGACCAATTCGCTGTTCCTTTATCCGCCGTACTACATCGCCGAGAACAACGAGAAGCTTCGCCAGATGGAGGCGCAACATTTGGCTACCTTCTCGGCGCCCGAAATCGTCATGAGCCGCATCGACGCGATCCTGGCGTTCGATCGCACGGCCGATCTCAGCCGCATCCGCACGCCGACGCTGGTGGTCGCGACCCAGGACGACGCGGTGACGCCGGCCTATTTCTCGGAACAGCTGGCGCGCGCCATTCCCGGCGCCGAAGCCAAGTTCTTGGCGCAAGGCGGCCACTCGTTCCCGCACACCATGGCGCGGGAGTTCAATCATGCGGTGCTGCCCTTCCTCGCTGCGCATACGCCCGCCGCGACCCGCCGCACCGCCTGAACCGCCCGATCGGGCGCCGAATCGCCTTAAAATCAGCCGCCAGACGAGGATTGGTGCGTTCATTGGGCGGCGCCGGCGGCACGTGTTCGCCGGCAAAGCCGCGATCTTCATCGATCGTTAAAAGTTGTGTCGAATTCGCGGTTTAAATTGTTCTTTCAGGATTCGAACCGACTATAGGAAGCGCGCGACAGGCTGCGTCGCGTCTTGAGACCTTGTTTGTTCTGATGATGGAAAAAACCCGTAAAGCCGACGAAGAGACGGTGCTCGCCGCGCTCGCCGCCGCGGGCGACGTTGCTTATATCTGGGACGCCACCGGCGACCGGATCGCGTGGCACGGCGCGATCGACGGATTGACGCTGTCGATGGTGCCGACCGGCAAGGCGCTCACCAAGCGCATCCACGTCGACGACGTGCCGCTGCGCGATCAGCGCCTCCAGGCGCACGTGCAGCGCGGTGGCGAATTCGATTGCGAATACCGCGTCCGCCTCGACAACGGCGAGTATGCCTGGGTGCACGATCGCGGCACGGCGAAACTCGTCGCCGGCAAGCTCGCGCGCGTCACCGGCGTGCTGCGCCTGGTCACCTCGCGCAAGGCGGCCGAACAGCGTCTCGAGCAGCTCGCGCATTACGACGAGCTCACCGGCCACTTCAACAAGAAGCGGCTGCGCGAAGCGCTCGACCAGATCATCGCCGGCAGCATGCGCTCGGGCAGCGCCGGCGCCTATCTCGCCGTCGGCATCGACAAGCTCGGCACCATCAACGACGCCTACGGCTACAAGGCCGCCGACAGCGTCATCATCGAGGTCGGCCAGCGGCTCGATCATTGCCTGCGCGTCAGCGACGTCGTCGGCCGCGTCGGCGGCGACCGGTTCGGCATCGT
>JAGWIH010000149.1 GCA_028866355.1 Alphaproteobacteria bacterium | reverse complement strand
GTGGACCATCCGGCAATATGCCGGCTTCTCGACCGCCGAGGAATCGAACCGCTTCTATCGCGAGAATCTCGCCGCCGGCCAGATGGGCCTGTCGGTCGCGTTCGATCTCGCGACCCATCGCGGCTACGACAGCGACCATCCGCGCGTCATCGGCGATGTCGGCAAGGCCGGTGTGGCGATCGATTCCGTCGAGGACATGAAGATCCTGTTCGACGGCATACCCTTGGACCGAATGTCCGTATCCATGACCATGAACGGCGCGGTTCTGCCGGTGCTCGCGGGCTACATCGTCGCGGCGGAAGAACAGGGCGTCGGCCCCGACAAGCTCGCCGGCACCATCCAGAACGACATCCTCAAAGAGTTCATGGTGCGCAACACCTACATCTATCCGCCGGCGCCTTCGATGCGCATCGTCGCCGACATCATCGAATACACTGCGCGCCGCATGCCCAAGTTCAACTCGATCTCGATTTCGGGCTATCACATGCAGGAGGCTGGCGCGACCTGCGTGCAGGAGCTGGCTTTCACGCTCGCCGACGGTCTCGAATATGCGCGCGCGGCGCTGTCGAAGGGCCTGAAGATCGACGATTTCGCGCCGCGGCTGTCGTTCTTCTTCTGCGTCGGCATGAACTTCTTCATGGAGGTCGCCAAGCTGCGGGCCGCGCGGCTGCTGTGGGCGACATTGGTGCAGGAGAAATTCAAGCCGAGCAATCCGGCGAGCCTGGCGCTGCGCACGCATTGTCAAACCTCGGGCGTCTCGCTTACCGAGCAGGACCCGCACAACAACATCATCCGCACGACGATCGAGGCGCTGGCCGCCGTGCTGGGCGGCACGCAATCGCTGCACACCAATTCCTTCGACGAGGCGATGGCGCTGCCGACGCCGTTTTCGGCGCGCATCGCCCGCAACACGCAGCTCATCATCGCCGAGGAATCCGGCGTGCCGCATGTCGTCGATCCGCTCGGCGGCAGCTATTACGTCGAAAGCCTGACGCATTCGGTCGCGGCCGCGGCGCGCATGCTCATCGACGAGGTCGAGGCAATGGGCGGCATGACGAAGGCGGTCGAAAGCGGCCTGCCCAAGCTCAAGATCGAAGAGGCGGCGGCACGGCGCCAGGCGCGCGTCGACCGCGGCGAAGAGGTCATCGTTGGCGTCAACAAATACCGCGCCAACCAGGGCGACGACGCCGACGTGCGCCTGCTCGACATCGACAATTCCAAGGTGCGGGCGCAACAGGTCGCGCGGCTTGATGCGATGCGGAAGAAGCGCGATGCCACGAAGGCCAAAGCGGCGCTCGACGCGCTGAGCGAAGCCGCCAAAAGCGGCCAGGGAAATCTGCTCGCGCTCGCCATCGACGCGACACGCGCGCGTGCCAGCGTCGGCGAAATCTCCGATGCGCTCGAACGCGTCTTTACCCGCCACCGCGCCACCATCCGATCGGTCTCGGGCATCTATGGCGGCGCTTATGAAGGCGACGAAGGTTTCGGCCGCGTGCGCGACGAAGTCGACGCCTTTGCCCATGCCGAAGGCCGCCGGCCGCGGCTGCTGGTGGTCAAGCTCGGCCAGGACGGCCACGACCGCGGTGCCAAGGTAATCGCCACCGGCTTCGCCGATCTGGGCTTCGATGTCGATATCGGCCCGCTGTTCCAGACGCCCGACGAAGCCGCACGTCAGGCGATCGAGAACGACGTGCATGTCATCGGCGTCTCGTCGCAGGCGGCCGGCCACAAGACGCTGGTGCCGGCGCTGATCAAGGCGCTCAAGAGCCAAGGCGCGGGCAACATCCTGGTCGTCTGCGGCGGCGTCATTCCGCCGCAGGATTACGCGTTCCTGCAGGAGGCCGGCGTCGCCGCGATCTATGGGCCGGGCACCAACATTCCGCTGGCGGTTTCCGAGGTCCTGCAACTCATCGCCAAGAAACGCATGGCGGCCTAGCGCGGGAAGGCTCGCGGAAATCGCCCCGTCGCGCTATCTAAGCCTTCGTGGGCACCCTCTTTTTCATCGTCTTCATCGACCTGGTCGGCTTCGGCGTGGTGATCCCGCTGTTGCCGTATTACGGGCTCGATTTCCACGCCACGCCGTTCGAGATCACCTCGATGATGGCGTGCTATTCGCTGGCGCAGTTCTTCGCCTCGCCGCTGCTCGGCCACCTGAGCGACCGCCTCGGCCGCAAACCGGTCATCCTGGCGAGCCTGGTGTGCTCGGTGATCTCCTATCTCTGGCTCGGCTTCGCGACGCAGCTCTGGATGCTGTTCGCGGCGCGGCTCTTGGCCGGCGCCGGCGCCGGCAATATCTCGGCGGCGCAGGCCTATGTCGCCGATGTCACGCCGCCGGATCAGCGCGCCAAGGGCATGGGCATGATCGGCGCGGCCATCGGCTTGGGATTCACGGTCGGCCCGGCGATCGGCGGCGCGGTCGCTGGCGGCAATGCGCAGAGCGCGCATCTCGCCTGGCCGGCCTTCGTCGCGGCGGCGTTATCGGCCGCCGCCTTTGTACTTGCCTTCGCCCGGCTCGAGGAAAGCCTGACGCACAAGCCGACGGCACGCGTCGGCCGCATCGCCATGGCGAAGGCGGCGGCCGGCCGGCCGATGTTGCGGATGCTGCTGCTGCTCGTGTTCGTTTCAATCGCCGCGTTCGCCGGCATGGAGACCACCTTCGCGCTGTGGGCGCATGACGGGTTCGGCTGGGGTCCGTTCCAGGTCGGCATGATCTTCTTCTACGTCGGCATCCTGCTGTCGGCATTGCAAGGCGGCGCCATCGGCAAGCTCGCCAAGGCGGTGGGCGAGACCAATCTGGTAATCGCCGGGTCCGCGATCATCGCCGTCGGCTTGTTCGCGCTGACCGTCGCCCACGCGCTGTGGCTGGTGCTGGTGGCCAGCGGCTTGCTCGCGATCGGCATGGGCCTGTTCAGCCCGTCGATCGCCAGCTTGTTTTCGCAACAAGCGGGCGAAGGCGAACGCGGCGGCGTACTCGGCCTGTCGCAATCGGCGCAAAGTCTCGCGCGCATCGTTGGCCCCGCCATCGCCGGCGCGATCTATGGCGGGCTCGGCCGCAACACGCCTTATTATCTCGGCGCGTTGCTGATGGTCGGCGTCGCGGTGTTCGCGGCGCGGCTGCCACGGCGGCAACGTCCATGACGCGCGAACGGCCGCCGAGTTCGCTGACCAGCCAACCGTCCGAGGTCGGTTTCCGCCGCGAGCTCAAGGCGCTGTCGGGCGTGTTGCCCTATCTCTGGCCGAAGGATGCAACCGGCCTGCGCATCCGGGTCGTGCTTGCGATCGCGTGCCTGGCGGCCGCCAAGGCGGTCAATGTCGGCGTGCCGGTGCTCTACAAGGCGGCGGTCGACAAGCTGGCGCCGGGCGCCGGCGCGCTCATTGTCGTGCCGACCATGCTGATCGTCGCCTATGGCGCGGCGCGCGTCGGCGCCCAGCTCTTCAATGAGCTGCGCGATTCGATCTTCGCCAAGGTCGAGCAGCGCGCCATCCGTACCATCGCACTCAACACCTTCCGGCACCTGCATGGGTTGAGCTTGCGCTTTCACTTGGAACGTCAAACCGGAGGACTTTCGCGCGCGGTCGAACGCGGCGTGCGCGGCATGGAGTTCCTGCTCTCCTATTTGCTGTTCAGCCTGCTGCCGACGGTGTTCGAGATCGTGCTGGTGTGCGCGATCCTCTGGCATTTCTTCGCGGCGAGCCTGGCGCTGGCGACGCTCGCCACCATCGGCGCCTATGTCGTCTTCACCTTCGCGGTCACCGATTGGCGCATCAAGTACCGCCGCGAAATGAACCAGCGCGACACCGAAGCCAACACCAAGGCGATCGACAGCCTCTTGAATTTCGAGACGGTGAAATATTTCGCCAACGAGGAACACGAGGCGCGCCGCTTCGACAGCGCGCTCGCCGGCTACGAGCAGGCCGCGGTCAAAAGCCAGGTCACGCTGTCGGCGCTCAACATCGGCCAAGGCGCAATCATCGCCACAGGATTGGTCGTCGTGATGTGGCTCGCGGCGCGCGGCGTCGCGGCCGGCCAGATGACCGTCGGCTCGTTCGTCCTGGTCAATTCCTACCTGGTGCAGCTTTACATGCCGCTCAACGTGCTCGGCATGGTCTATCGCAACATCAAGCAGTCGCTGACCGATCTCGAATCGATGATTCGGCTTTTGGGTGTGAAGCCCGAAGTCGTCGACAAGCCAAACGCGCCGGCGCTCGCGGTGACGCGCGGCGAGATCGTCTTCGATCATGTCTCGTTCGCCTACGATCCGCGCCGGCCGATCCTGGAAGACGTTTCGTTCCGCGTGCCGCCGGGCCACACGCTTGCCATCGTCGGCTCGTCCGGCGCGGGCAAGTCGACGGTGGCGCGCCTCCTGTTCCGTTTCTACGACGCCGAACAAGGCGCGATCCGCATCGACGGCCAGGACATTCGCGACGTGACGCAGGCCAGTCTGCGCCGCGCCATCGGCGTGGTGCCGCAGGACACGGTGCTGTTCAACGACTCGATCGCCTACAACATCGGCTATGGCAAGCCGGGCGCGACCCAGGCCGAGATCGAGCAGGCGGCGCGCGTCGCCCGGATTCACGATTTCGTCGCCGCATTGCCGGACGGCTATCGGACGCAAGTGGGCGAGCGGGGGCTGAAATTATCGGGCGGCGAAAAGCAGCGCGTCGCCATCGCCCGCGTCATGCTCAAGGGGCCGCGCATCCTGGTGTTCGACGAGGCGACTTCGGCGCTCGACACGAAGACCGAGCGCGCGATCCAGACCAGCCTCGAAGAGGTGGCCGCCAACCGCACCACGCTGATGATCGCGCACCGCCTGTCGACCGTCGTGCATGCCGATGAGATCCTGGTGTTGGAGCACGGGCGCGTCGTCGAGCGCGGCACGCACGCGGCGCTCCTGGCGAAAGACGGCCTCTACGCGGCGATGTGGCGTCGTCAGCTCGAAGCCGACGAACGTGCCGCCGCGCTCGCCGCCGTGGCTGCGGTTGCGGAGTAGATGAGCGATCCGGCTGCGCTCGCCGCGCGTCTTCAGGCCGGCGACCGCACCGCGCTGGCGCGGGCCATCACGTTGATAGAGTCGACGCGTTCCGATCACCGCGACACGGCCGAAGATCTCCTCGCCGCCATCCTGCCGGCGAGCGGCCGGTCGTTGCGCCTCGGCGTCACCGGCGCGCCTGGCGTCGGCAAGTCAACGTTCATCGAGACGTTCGGCCTGATGAGCCTGGCCGCCGGACGTCGCGTCGCGGTGTTGGCGGTCGATCCGTCGTCCAAGACGACCGGCGGCTCGATCCTCGGCGACAAGACGCGCATGGGCGACCTCGCGCGCCAGACCGACGCGTTTATCCGGCCGTCGCCGGCGGGGCCAATGCTCGGCGGCGTGGCGCGCCGCACGCGCGAAACGGTGTGGCTGTGCGAGGCAGCGGGTTTCGATTTGGTCATTGTCGAAACTGTCGGCGTCGGTCAAAGCGAGACCGCGGTCGCCGATCTGGTCGATCTTTGCCTGCTGATGATCGCGCCGGGCGGCGGCGACGAGCTGCAGGGCATCAAGAAAGGCATCGTCGAAATCGCCGATCTGCTGGTGGTCAACAAAGCCGACGGCGATCTCGCGCCGGCGGCGCAGCGGGCGGCGTCCGAATACAGTCACGCGTTGCGGCTGTTGCGGCCGGTAGGCGCGGCAGTGCCGGTGTTCGCGATCTCGGCGCTGGAAAAGCGCGGCGTCGAAAAGCTGCGCCAGCACGTCGAGGCAGCGGCGCATATTGGTACGCAGGATGGTTCGCTCGACCGCAAACGCGCCGCCCAGGCGCGCGCGGCGCTGTGGAGCGAGCTCGGCGAAAGCTTGCTCGACGCGCTGAAGCGCGATCCGAAGGTCGCGAAGCTGCTGCCGGCGCTCGAAACCGAGGTCGCCGCGACCCGGTTGACGCCGTCAGCGGCCGCAAGCCGCGCTTTGGCGGCCTTTCGCGGCGTTCCGTCCTAGCAACGCGGCTTGACGGACCCGGCGGCTTCGCTTAAAAACCCGCCAACCGCCGGGGCTCGCCCCGGCCTTAATCTTTTCAAGGATCGAGCGA
>JAGWIH010000148.1 GCA_028866355.1 Alphaproteobacteria bacterium | reverse complement strand
CGGGCGATGCACGCTCTTCAGCGGCAGGTTGGTCAGGAGATCGTCGAGTTCGAACACGCGGAAGGCACGGCTGTGCCGTTTGATCTCCTCGATCTTTTCGATCTGGTGCTCTTCAATCTGGCGCTGGAAGACGATGGTTTCAGGCGCGATGCGGGCGTATTCGGGCGGCATCATCAACCGCATCGTCTCGCACGCCTGCAACGCGCCGGCATCGAACAGCACGCGGCTCGGCGCGATGATCCGATATTCGCCGCAGGCGTCGCGATCGGCGGCGTGCGCGATCACCCGCGGACGCGGCCGGAACTCCGGATTCCAGCAACGCATCCGATCGGCTTCGATGTCGAACCCGGTGCCCACCGACGACAGATTGGGATTGTAGGCCGGATCGAAGGCGATCACCGGCATCCAGCGGTCGTACATCGTGTCGCGTTCGCGATTGAGCCGCGCACGCTGTTCGGCCGTCGGTTCCTTACGGGCGCGATCGCGGCGGCTGACACCCGACTCATGCATCAGGCGCGCATACGGCGTCCAAACGACGAGATAGCCGGCGCGGCGAACCTTCAGGCAATAGTCGATATCCTGATAATTGTCGTGCAGCGCTTCGGCATCGAGGCCGCCGACCTCGTCGTACAACGCGCGGCGCGTCAACAGGCAGGCACCGGTCACCGCCGAGAAATCCTGTACGGCGGTCAGCCGGCCCCAGTAACCCGGCGCGTTCGGCGGCTGGCCGATATAGGGATGATCGGCGGGCGCGCCCCAACCGACGCCCATGATCACGCCCCCGTGCTGGATGGTGTGATTGGGAAAATGGAGCTTGGCGCCGACGACGCCGACTTCGGGACGGCGCGCATGCATCACCATCTCGCTGAGCCAGTCGGGCTCGATCACCGCGGTATCGTTGTTGAGCAGGCAGATATATTCGCCGCGCGCTTCCTCGCGCACGGCGCGATTGTTCATCGCCGAGAAATTGAACGCGCCGGGATGGCGCACGACGCGCAGCCGCGACCCGATCTCGTCGCGGCGCGCTTCGATCAGATCGAGATATTCGCGCGCGTCGCGCGCCGTGCTGTCGTTGTCGATGATGATGACTTCGTAATTGGCATAGCCCGTCTTAGCGAGCAGCGTCTCGACGCACGCCTTGAGCAAATGCAGCCGGTCGCGCGTCGGAATAATGATCGAGACCAGCGGCTCCGGCCCGGCATGGCGATAGCGTACGCGGAACTGAGTCGGCACCGCGCCCGATTCGACCGTCGCATCGACACCAAGCCGCTGCAGATGCGCCGCCACCGCGCGCGGTCCTTCGGCGATGATCTCCTGGATCGGGCGTCGCGTGCGGCCGCTGCCGGCGAGACGGTGATAGAGCACGTCCGCGACGTGGCCGAAACCTTTGGCGCCCTGGCGTTCCGCAACGCGTAGCGCCAAATCGTATTCCTCGAGCCCGTCCCGTTCGACATCGAAGCCACCCAGCGCCGCGAATTCGGCCGGGCGGACCACCATCAGGCCGCCGACATAGGGCATGCTGCGCATCAGGTCGATATTGAAGTCGGGCTTGAATTGCGGGTTCGCGCGCTGCCCCTGTCCGTCGATCCGGTCTTCGTCGGAATAGATCGCGGTCCAGTCGGCATGCCGGAAGCCGGCGTCCGCAAGCGCGAACAGCGCGTGCGGCGCCAATTGATCACCGGCGTCGATCAGACCGATCCAGTCCGCCGCGGTGTCACGCAGCAGCCGATTGAGGATCGCCATCGGACGTTCGCCGGTCGAAACCTGCCAGATGATGCGCGGATCGGCGGCAATGCCGGGCGGCGCCGGGCTGGCGGCGGCGACGAACAAGCGCCAATCGCCGACCGTCAGGGCCTGGAGCGACGCGACGGTCAACGCGACGTTGGCTTCGATGCCTTCCGGCACCGCCATGCCGAAAACAAAGCGCGGCGTATGTGGCCATTGTGCGACGCGCTCGGCGACCCATTCGGCGCGACCGGCCGCCGTCTTGGCGAAGCCTTCCATCCATTTGGCATAGGCGTCCGCCGCGGTCAGCGTCGCCAGCGGGCCACGGCCGTACTTTCGGATCGAAGCTTGCAGCTCGCGCAGCTCGGTGTCCTTGCGCGACACGGCCTCGCGCAATTCAGCATTGGTGTGCTGAAGGCGCGTGACCTCGTCGCGCAGTGCCTCGCGCGACAGGCCGCTTTCGGCCGCAGCGGATACACCGGCGAGCCGTCCCCACACCTGGTCGGCGCGGTCGATTTCGCCCGCCACGCGGTCACATTCCGCGGTCTGACAGTGCGGCGCCCGCAAAGCGTCGTAGACCGCTTGCACCCAGGCACCGAAATCGTCCGCACCGTCTTTGGTTGCGATCTGGTGATGGCGCAAATCCGGCGACAGAAACGCGCTAACAGCGGCGTCGACAGCCTGATAGTCGTTCGACCACTCGAGCCCGCATTCGGCCGCCACACGGCGGAATTCGGCCGACCAGTTCTGTGGGTTCTCCAGCAAGGCGGAAAAATTGACGACCGTACGCGGCAAGCCCCGCGTGGTGCGCTCGGCTTCCAGCATATGACGCAGCCAGAGCAGTGCGGCCGCGGCGCTGCCTTTGCGATCGCGCTTTGCCAGCGATGCGGCGACTTCGGCCGGATGGCGCAGAACCAGAACAAAATGCGGCGTAATCCGCATCGCACGCAACAGCGGCAGCCACAGCGGCAGCAACCGGCACAGGCGCGGATCCTTGAGGCCCCACAGCGGCGTCGCGTTGAATTCGCGTTCGACGATGGCGCGGAGACGATGCGCCGCGCCCACCGCTGCAGGATTCTTTGTCCAATCCGGCGGCAAGGCGCGCACATCATCCCAGCTCGACCCCAGCGCCTCGAGCAGCTGATGGTGCTCCTGTACGATCGCCAAGTGCTCCCAATAGCCGCGCTCGTTATCCGGCGACGCCGCCATCAGTCCCTGACCGAGTTCGACTCCCAGCAAGTTGAGCACCCGCGTCACCGCCGAGGTGCCGCTGCGATGCATGCCAAGCACGAAAACAGCGCGCCGTTCGGTTGGCGCGCTGTCTGGCCGCGTATGTGCGGCAGTGGATTTCGCGGAGCCGACCTCGAGGTCGGCGATTGCAGCCATCGCGTCCATCGCCCTGGTCACCTGGGTCTCAATGTCACTTTCCGGAATATAGCGATTTTCCGTTTTTTGGCAATTCTAAAGACGGGAAAAGTCGCCGGACGGCGCGCGGCCAGCGGCTCGGCTAAATATATTTAAAAAGCGAGAGACCGCTGATTTTGCCGAACGCCGCCTGCGCCGCCTGCAGTGCCGTGACCCCTTCGCTGAATTGGGTCATCACTTCGGGCAGGCTGGCGCTTTGGATGTTCGCAAGGCTGGCTTGGTCGGTCGTGGTGACGGCGTTGTCCTGGCTTTGCACCGCATTGATCTCGCTGAGGCTGGTGCCGAGCGAGGCTTCGGCCGACAGGATGTTGGTGTGCACTTGGTTAAGCGTCGCTAACGCACCCTGGATCAGCTGATCGGCGCGCGCCCGCGTACCGCTGGCGCCGTTAACCGGCGCCTGCAACGCGGTGATGACGTTCTGGAGCGCCTGGAAGGCGCTGGTCGTCTGGCTGGTGCGGACCATGAAATGGTCGCCGGCCGAGGGCGTGCCGGTGAACGAGATGTCCATGCCGCCGAACGACAGCGCCGCGCTCGAACTGTTGTACGCACCGGTTGCGACCGTGCCGCTGCTGGCGATGAATGAGGCGCTGCCCGGCGCGCCCTTGCCGCTGGCAATCGAATAATTGAGCGTGCTGCCCGCGCCGGCAGTGAACGTGACCTCGAATTGCGTGTTGGCGAGATGCTCGGTATTGACCAGCGCCGAATTCAGCACGCCGCCGAGCGCCGCCACGCCGGTTCCGGTGTTGGTGCCCGATGCCGCCACCGCAAAGCTGCCGTTGCCATCGGGAACCTGCATGAAGACCGATTGGCCGGAGACGGCGACGGGCACCAGCAGCGACGGGCCGATCTCGATTTGGTTGACGCCGGCGTCGCCGCTGAAGACGACTTGTCCGGTCGGGGTCGTTTGGAACGGCGCGTTGGTGGTCTGCGAGCCGCCGAAGATGAACTGGCCGTCGGACAGTTGCGTATTGGCGAGCTGCACGAGCTCCTGGAGCGAGCCTTGCACGGAGTTTGCAAGCGCCGTGCGATCATTGCTGCTCGCCGTGGCGGTGGCGCCTTGCAACGCGGTCGATTGAACCTGATTCAGCAGATTGTCGACCTGATTGAGCACGCTGAGCGTCTCGTTCATCGTGTTCGAAACCGCCTGCGCGTTGCCGACGTTGGTCGAGATTTCGTCGATCTGATTGCTGGTGTCGAGAATCGCCGCGGCGGCCGACGGATTGTCGGTCGCGTTGACCACCGACTGGCCGCTGGCGATCTGCTGGTTGAGGTTGCTGACGGTCGATTCCTGCGCCAGCATGTCGTTAAGCGTGCCAAGGAAGAATTCGGTGGTGCTGATGCGCATGGCCGACCCCCGTTATCCGTGCATCGCCGAGAGCAACGACGAGATCAGCGACTGGATCGTGCCGATCACCTGGGCATTGGCTTGATAGGCCTGCTGTAACTGCACCAGGTTGGCCGCTTCCTCGTCCAGATTGACGCCGGAAATCGATTGCTCGTTGCTCTGCGCCCGGTTGAAGACCGATTGAGCCGCCTGCCCGGCCGCGCTGGCTTCGGCGCCGCGATCGCCGATGTCGGTCACCATCTTGGTATAAGCGTCGTTCAGCGTCTGACCCGACAGCAGATTGGCGGTCTGCAAATCCGCCATCGCCACCATGTTGCCGTTGCTGCCGGTGCCGCCCGGAGTCAACACGAAGCTGTCGCCGGCGACCGGCGTCCCGGCCGATAGCGTGAGCGTCGCCACTTCGCCGGCAGGCGCCGGCGGCGACGGATAGGCGACGGCGACTTCGGCGCCTTTGGTGGCGCTAAAGGTACCGGACGCAATCACGACGTTGCTGCTGTTGAGCACGTTGAACGTCGTCGCCGACGTGAATTTGACGCTCATCTGCTGGCCGAAATCGGCCGCCGGGAGAATCACCGCGCCCGGCGGCAGCGAGCCGCTGAGCGTCGGCGAGCCGGCGGTCATGGTCACGTTGCCGACGTTGGTGTTATTGATGCTGCCATTGGTGAGGACGCCCGCGGTCGCGACGTAAGGCGCGGCGGCGGCGATTGCCGATGGATCGGTTGTGGTCACCGCGATCTGGCTCGCGGCCTTGAGCGTCGGCTCGATCTCGAAGGAATCGCCGACATTGGCGGTGCCGGTCACTTGGATCGTCATGCCGTCGAGCGACAGCGTCGGTCCGGCGCCGAGCGACGTGGTCTGACCGGTCTGGACATTGACCGCCTGATAGCCGCCGGCCGTGCGCGTCAAGATGTAATCGCCGGGCGTGAATGCATTGGGATTCGCGATCGCGGCGGTGAGCGTTGCGGTGCCGGTGTTGCCGGTGCCGGCGAAGACCACCGGCGCCGGCACCGAGAAGAGCGCCTTGCCGAGCTGGCCGTTGAGCGTCAGGCCGAGCGTCTGCTGGCCGTTGATGGCGGACGCCAAGGCCACGGCGAGCCCGCCGACGCTGTCGTTGGCGCTGACATACTGCGAGCGCATGCTGAGCAGCCCGCCGAGCTTCCCGCCGGAGATCCGATTGGTCAGGTCCTCGCCGTTCGGCGCATATTTGATCGCCAAGGTGCCGTCGTTGAAGCTGCCGGACGCGGCCGAGAGACTGTAGGACGTCGCGCCGTTGACCAACGCCATGCCGCCGGTGAGGTAGACGTCCATGGTGCCGCTAGCGCCGGGCGCGATGGTGATTCCGACCTGCTCGCCGAGCTGCTGGACGAGCTGGTTCGCCTGGTCGATGAGGCTGTTGGTCGCCGAATCCGACGGCCCGCTCTTGCTCAAGATGTCTTTGTTGATTTGTGCGATCTGGGTGGCGAGATTGTCGATCTGCGCCACCGACTGGGTGATCTGGCCGTTCACCGTGCTGATGTTGGAAGCGAGCTGGCTGCCGACCGACTGGAACAGCGACGTCACCTGCTGCGCGCTGCTC
>JAGWIH010000147.1 GCA_028866355.1 Alphaproteobacteria bacterium | reverse complement strand
AAGCTTGAAAACCATGTCGATCTCGACGAAATCTTGTAGCTGGAAACGCCCGATTGTTCAATGGCGGGCACCTGGAACCATGCCGCTCGCCGCGCTCTTCAATCGTAAATCCCGCGCCGCCGTCCAGGCGCTTTACGGCGCGATTGTCGCGGCCGCGCGCAACCCAAGCTTTTACGCCGAATGGGGCGTGCCGGACACGCTCGACGGAAGGTTCGAGCTGATCGCGCTACACGCCTTCCTGGCAATCCGTCGACTCAAGCAGTCGGGCGACAACGCCGCCTTTGCACAGGCGTTGTTCGACAGCATGTTCGCCGACCTCGACCGCAACTTGCGCGAAATGGGGGTTGGCGACCTGAGTGTCGGCCGCCAGGTCAAGACCATGGCCAAAGCGTTCTACGGCCGCGTCGTCGCCTACGAGCGCGGTCTCGCCGGCAGCGATAGCCTCGACGACGCGCTACGCCGTAACCTTTACGGTACGGTCGCGCCCGATGCGAAGCAAATTGCGGCCGTTGCCGCCTATGTTCGGCGGCAAGCACAGGCGCTCGATGCAGCGCCGGTCGGTTCGCTGCTTGCCGGCGAATTGCGGTTGGCACAGGAGGGCTGAGATGGACGCTCCCGTCGCAACCGAATTCGCCCGGCCGATCGAATTGTCGCGCCTCAATCAGGGCGAGCAACGCTTCGCCATCAGCGCCAACGCCGCCGAGCGCGGCGCGCTTGCCGCGCGCTTTGGCCTGGTCGCTCTCGACAAGCTCGAGGCCGCGGTTCGCCTTGGGCGGATCGCCGGAGGCCTGGTCCGCCTTGAGGCCGAGCTGACCGCGGACGTGACCCAGACCTGCGTCGTCACCCTCGATCCGGTGAAGAACCACGTCGCCGAAAATTTTACTGTGCTTTACGGCGAGGGCGGCGAGGCGCGGGAGGTCACCCTGGACGGCGAGGCTGAGACGATCGAGCCGATCGTCGGCGGCATCATCGATATCGGCGAGGCGGTTGCGCAGCAACTGTCGCTGGCGCTCGACCCGTTTCCGCACGCGCCCGGCGCGGCGACGGCGTCGCTCACCACTGGCCCGGACGCGAGCGCCGATTCACCGTTTAAGGTTTTGGCGCGACTAAGAAATAAGAACGATTCCAAAGACTAGCCAGGAGGGTTGCGGGAGCGCGGGTTTTTGGCTACTGAAACGCGCAAGCCCCCGTCGCGGGGCACCTTTTTTTGAGTGATCCCATGGCCGTTCCGAAGAAAAAGACCTCGAAGTCGCGCCGCAACATGCGCCGCGCCCATCACGCGCTCGAGCCGTCGAGCTACGTCGAGTGCCCGAATTGCGGGGAATTGAAGCGTCCGCACCACGTTTGCCTAGCCTGCGGACATTACGACGAGCGCGAAGTCATTTCGGTGAAGACGGAAACGGCGTGACGAACGCCGCCGGCGGAGACGGATTTTGACTGGACGCATCGTCATTGCGCTCGATGCGATGGGGGGCGAACGCGCGCCCGAGATGGTGGTCAAAGGCGCGGCAATCGCCCAGCAACGGTTTCCGCAGGCCGAATTCCTATTTTACGGCGTCGACGAGCGCGTCCGCGCCCATCTCGCCAAGCTGCCGAAGCTGGCCGCGCACGCCATCGTCCATCACACCGATGAATTCATCACCGACGACGTAAAGCCGTCGGTCGCATTGCGCGGCGGCCGACGCTCGTCGATGCGGCTTGCCATCGACGCGGTGGCGGCCGGCGAAGCCGACTGCGTCGTCTCGGCCGGCAACACCGGCGCGCTGATGGCCATGGCCAAGTTCTCGCTCAAGATGATTGCCGGCATCGATCGGCCGGCGATTGCATCGTTCTTCCCGACCCAGCACGGCGAAAGCGTGATGCTCGATCTCGGCGCCAACGTGTCGTGCGATTCCGAGAACCTGGTCCAGTTCGCGCTGCTCGGCGACGTCTTCAGCCGCACGGTGCTTGGCACCACCGCGCCGAGCGTCGGCCTGCTGAACGTCGGCGCCGAAGATCAGAAAGGCAATGACGCGGTGCGCGGCGCCGCGTTGCGGTTGCGCGGCCCAGGGACTCCGATCCGCTTTCACGGCTTCATCGAGGGCGACGATATCGGCAAAGGCACGGTTGACGTCGTCGTCACCGACGGCTTCACCGGCAACGTCGCGCTCAAGACGGCCGAAGGCACGGCGCGGCTCTTCGCCGAATTCCTGCATGCGGCGTTCCGCAATTCATGGGCGGCGCGCTTCGGTTATCTTTTCGCGTGGCGGTCGCTGGCCAAGCTGCGCAAGCGCATGGACCCGCGGCGCTACAACGGCGCGGTTTTTCTCGGCATCCAAGGCATCTGCGTCAAGAGCCACGGTTCGACCGACGAGCTGGGTTTCGCCAACGCCATCGGCGTCGCCGCCGACATGGCGATGAACGGCTTCCTCGACAAAGTGCACGAGGAGATGCTTCAGCTTGCTGCCGTCGCCGCACCCGACCAGACGACCGTGGCGCTCTGATGAATTTCCGTTCGCAGGTCCTTGCGTGCGGCGGCTATCTGCCGGCGCGCGTCGTCACCAACGACGAACTCGCCAAGACACTCGACACGACCGACGCCTGGATCCAACAGCGCACCGGCATCCGCCAGCGCCATATCGCCGCCGAGGGCGAGCTGACATCCGACTTGGCGGTCAAAGCCGCCGAGCGCGCTTTGTCGGCAGCGAACCTCAAGGGCAGTGACATCGATCTGTTGATTGTGGCGACCGCCACGCCCGATAACACCTTTCCGGCGACCGCGACCAAGGTCCAGGCGCGGATCGGCATGAAAGGCGGTTGCGCGTTCGACGTGCAGGCCGTGTGCAGCGGGTTCATCTATGCGCTCGCAACCGCCAACAATTTTCTCCGCGCCGGGCAGGCGAAGCGCGCGCTGGTGATCGGCGCCGAGACCTTCTCGCGCATCCTCGATTGGAGCGATCGCACCACCTGCGTGCTGTTCGGCGACGGCGCCGGCGCGCTACTGCTCGAGGCCAAGGCCACCAACGGCCACGCCGGCACGGGCCTGCATTCCAATTTGGACCGCGGCGTGTTGTCGACCCACTTGCACTCCGACGGCAGTAATTACGGGATTCTTTATGTTGACGGCGGTCCGTCGCTCAACGGCCGCGCCGGATACCTGCGCATGGAAGGCAAGGAGGTCTTCCGGCTCGCGGTGGAGCGCCTGGCGGCGGTGGTCGACGAAGCCTTGGCGGCGAACGGATTGGCAGCGACGGATGTCGACTGGCTGGTGCCGCATCAGGCCAACAAACGCATTATCAACGGCATGGGGCGCCGGCTCGGCCTGCCGGCGGAGAAGGTCGTGGTGACGATCGACCGGCACGCGAATACCTCGGCGGCTTCGGTGCCGTTGGCGCTCGCCGAGGCGGTCGGCGACGGCCGGATCCAACCCGGTCAGCTGGTGCTGATCGAGGCCATGGGCGGCGGCATCACCTGGGGCGCCGGATTGTTGCGCTGGTAGGCTCGGTCGGCACCTTCCGAAGTTATCCCCAGGCCTCAAGATCAGCGCCCAAATTGCTGTATTTGCAAATCTTCCGGCCCGGCGTTAGGGTTTTGCAAAATCCGGGCGAAACACCCAAGGGAGGCCGGCATGGCGGGGCAAACAGTCACGCGTGCGCAACTAAGCGAGGCTGTCTACCAGGAAGTCGGCCTTTCCCGTAACGAATCGGCCCAGCTGGTCGAGACCGTCCTGAACGAGATCGCCGAGGCGCTGGCACGCGGCGAGATGGTCAAAGTTTCGAGCTTTGGCAGCTTCGCGGTGCGCAAGAAAGGCCGCCGGATCGGCCGCAATCCCAAGACCGGCAAGGAAGTGCCGATCAATCCGCGGCGTGTCCTGGTGTTCCGCGCGTCGCATGTGCTCAAGGATCAAATCAACACCACGCTGTCGAAGGCGGCGAGCGGGACCACCGCCGCATGAACATGCGATTGCCCGAAATGGCGCCGGCGCCGCCGGTGACGGGACGGGGCAAGTCGGCGGACGCGTTCCGCACCATCAGCGAGGTGGCGACCGAGCTCGAGGTGCCGCAGCACGTTCTGCGCTTCTGGGAGTCGAAATTTCCGCAGGTCCGGCCGCTGAAACGCGCCGGCGGGCGGCGCTATTACCGGCCCGACGACGTGGCGTTGCTGCGCCGCATCCGCCAGTGCCTGTACGAGCAGGGCTACACGATCAAAGGCGTGCAGAAGCTGTTGCGCGAGGGCGCTCTCAAAACCGACGACATTCCGCGCCTGATGCTGCCGACTACGGTCGCGGCGCGCGAAGACGACAAAGTCGACGACATGCGGCGCGAACTATTCGACCTGCGGCGCGAGCTCATCGCCCTGCGCGAGGAATTGAAGAAGCTTCGGGGCTGAGGCTACACTCCGCCTCGAGAGTCCGGCCGGAGCGTAGCGCAGCCTGGTAGCGCATCAGCATGGGGTGCTGAGGGTCGTGAGTTCAAATCTCACCGCTCCGACCAACTCTTTGATTCGTTGCAAAGCAAAAACTCGCTGAAATCCAGATCGCTAGAAGGCGTTTTTCACGTCTTCGGCGGCGGCTTGGCGCGCCGTCCTTCGGCAGCGGCACGGCCTTTTTCCGTCAGCCGGCAGATCTGCATCGCGGGATTGAGCGGATTGGCGAACCATGGCTCGGCCCAGCCGGCATCGAGACAGGCCTGGATGGTGCGGTGGTCGATTTCGCGCCCTTTGGCGTCGAACAGCGGCAGTTTACCGCCCGGCTCGGTGAGGCCGCGTTGCAGCCAGGCGCGCTGATTCGCGCTGGGACTCGGTGGCCGGAGCGGCTTGGCCGGCGGTACCGGCTTGAGGTCCTCGGACACGGTCCACCCCCTGGATGTCGTCGTACGGACACGCCATGGTAACCGCCCCAAGATCGGGCGCAAGACGCCCGACGAATGGGATGGGGCGCGTGCAGCCAACGGCGGGAGGAAAGCATGTCCGGAGCAACCGTGATGATGGTCTATGCGACGGCGCGCGAGCGCGTTCAGGCCGAGGAAATCGGCATCGCGCTGGTCAAGGAACGGCTCGCGGCCTGCGCCAACGTGCTCGACCACGTGCGCTCGTTCTATTGGTGGCAGGGCGAGATGCAGCAGGACAACGAGGCGCTGTTGATCTTGAAGACGACCGCCGAACATGTCGAACCGCTGATCGCGCGGCTCAAAGCGCTGCACAGCTATGACCTGCCGTGCATCGAAGCAATTCCGGTCGCCGCCGGCTATGCGCCATATCTCGATTGGGTGCGCGGCGAGACTGCGACCGGCAAAACCTGACGCTGCTAGGCGAGGGCGATCAACACCGCCTTGACCACATGCACGCTATCGCCGACGAGCTGGCGGACGTCGTAGAACAGGATCGTCGTTTCGTAGGTCACGAAAAAAGCCGCGCCGTAGAACAACGCGCGGTGTCGCGTCTCCCATTCCACGACGCGTTCGGTCAGCCTCCAGTTGCGTAGATAGTGCTGGCAGGCCGCCATCATGACGACGCCGAGAACGGCACCGGCAACGACATCGCTGGCGTAGTGATAACCCAGATAGATGCGCGGCAGGCAGATGATGACGAGTGTCCAGACCATCGCCAGATATCCGAGCGCGCGCACTTCGTACCAAAGCGCAAGCGACAACGCGAAGAACAGTGCCGCGTGATCGCTTGGCAAAGAGCTCCAATGGCTCAAATTGGCCGGCGTAACGCCGGTCGGCATGACGAAATTCGCCGCTACATAGACCGGCCGATCGTGGAACGGCAGAGTCAATTGTAGGATGCGCGCGGCGAGCACCACGGCCAGGGCGCAAAAAATCGACAGCACGACGTAGCGGCGGCGAGCGGCCACATCGCCTTTGGTCCGAAACCACGACCACCAGAAGAAGACCATGAACAACCCGCCTTTGAGCAGGTCGGAATCGCCGACGTCGCGCACCAAAATATTGAAGGTGGCGCTCTTGTCGGCGAACTGGTCAAAGAATTGGATGACGGCCGTGTCGAGAAAACTGATCCACGACAGCCCAAATCGAAGCATGGAACGGCCCCGATTCGATTGACAGGGGCGGCAATCTCATCCGAACGTCACGGTCCCGTCACGTGACAAAGCCGTGGCACATGTGCAATGCGAGCGCCACAAATCGACCGCATTGA
>JAGWIH010000146.1 GCA_028866355.1 Alphaproteobacteria bacterium | reverse complement strand
GCGATCAAGCTCACCGGCCGGCATATCAAGTCGGCGCGGGACAACGGCGCCGCCGCCATCGTCACGCCCTGTCCGCTGTGTCACACCGTGCTCGACACCTTCCAGGACCAGATGGAACGCGACCTCGGCACCGAACTCGGTATGCCGATCCTGCACCTGCCGCAGCTCGTCGGGCTGGCTATCGGCCTGACGCCGGCCCAGCTCGGCGTCGCCCACCATATGGTGCCGGTCGATTTGCCGCTCGGCTGAAAAATCGCCGTTCCAGTCGGGTGCCTACGGCAGCGGCGTCAGGCGCCAACCGTGCGCGATCATGCAACTCACCGGCGATCGCTGGGCATCGGGCACATCAATCGTGACCGAATTCGTGGCATCGGCGGAATTGGCCGACGTCGAATAGGCGGGCGCCATCGAGCCAGCCGAATAACCGCTCGGCGCGGGCAATGGCTGGTAACCAGGCGCGGCCGCGGGCCGGTAGGCCGTCGTTGCCGGATGGTAGTTGCAAGTCTGCATATCATCCTGCAATGACGCGGCGTCGCCGCCGGGCTTCGCCCAGACGACACGCGTTGTGTGGCAGCCCGCCACCAGCATCGCCAGCGCCAGCAGCGCCGCGGCCTGTGCCGCCCATGTCGGCGCGCGGCTCAATGCAAGGCCTTCGGCGGGGCTTGACCGGCCGCGAGCGAGCTGCCTTCGAGCCAGGTCGCCAGCGACGGCAATTCCCAGTCCGCCGTGCCGGCAATGTCGAGGATCGCCGCCATAAAGAGGTGAAGGCGCTGCGCCGTGAGATCGAGCGTCAAGTGTTTCTCGCCTTCGTCGAACACCAGCACCGCGCTGCCGTCGGGCCGCGGCGTGATCTTCACCGCCCGCACCAGCCGCGGCGCGGAAATCAACGCCTTGGCCGGCGTATTCTTGCGCGCGTCGCCACCGGCGACGGCGGCGCCGACCGCGGCTTGATGCTCGAAGCCGAGAACGGTGTCCCGGGCAGTCGGGTTGGCGGGCGTCACGGCTTCACGCCGCTTGGCATGGAACGCCGCAAGGGTGCCAACCAGATGCTTGGCCAGCCGGCGTGTCAGGCTCATGGCAAATTCGCGGTCCGGCGGGACGTCGATCGAGATCAGCAGCCGGTCTTCCTCCGCGTTGTAACGGATGTTGTAGGTCGGTGCCGAAGCCTGGACGTCCATGCGAGGTTAATTTGACGGCTCGCTCGGCCTCCGTCCAGGGCTTGACACATCGGCGCGGTTCCGGCGTGGTTGCCGGCATGTCGAACGCGCTTGGCGCCGCGGTTCCGCCGGCCGAGAAATCGGGGACGGTCGCGATTCCGGATGGCGTGCGCCACCTTTTCAATCAGGCGCTGCAACAGCAAAACATCGGCGACATCCAGGGCGCGCTCGAGCTTTACCGGCAGATCATCGAAATCTTTCCGATCCTGCCGGACGCCTACAACAATCTCGCGATCCTGCTGAAAGGGCTGCGTCGGCTCGACGCCGCCGTCGCTTGCCTCAAGCGCGCCGTTCTCTATGCGCCGCCGTCCGGGCCGCTCTATTCGAATCTGGGGAATCTCTTATGGATGAATCTCCAATTCGACGAGGCGATGGCCGCGTTCCGCCGCGCTCTGGAGCTCGCCTCCGACCGCCCGGAGACGTTTCACAATCTTGGCCTCTTGCATTACAGCCTCGGCGACTATCGGGCCGCGGTCGATTGCTATGATCGTTCGCTCGCGCTCAAGCCCGAAAGCACGCTGGTGCGCTGGGATCGCGCGCTCGCGCTATTGGCTGGCGGCGATCTGCAGCGCGGCTTCGAAGCTTACGACGTGCGCTTCGATCTCAACGATCCGACGATGCGCTTCGACCTCAAGCTGCGGCGCGTGCGCAGCATTCCGATCCCGCTGTGGAACGGCGAAGATCTCGCCGGCAAGACGCTTTACCTCTATGCCGAGCAGGGCGCCGGCGACACCATACAGTTCGCGCGATTCATTCCGCTGCTGGCGCGGCGCGGCGCGCGCGTGATTTTCGATTGCCCGCCCGATCTGATCCGACTGATGAGCGGCGTTCCGGGCATTGCCGAACTGCGCTCCCAGGTCGGCGAGATGCAGCCGCCGAAGGCCGATTTCCAGCTGCCGTTGATGAGTCTGGCGCGGTGTTTCGGCGTGACGCTCCAGACCGTGCCGGCGCAGGTGCCGTATCTGCGCCCGCCGCTCGCGATTATCGGTCCCAACGTGCCGCGGCCGCCGGGCGTGCGGTTTGCGATCGGCATCGTGTGGGCTGGCCGGCCCGAACATGCCAACGATCACAACCGCTCGATGCCGCTGCCGCAGTTCCTCAAGCTCGCCGATCTGCCGGGGGTGGCGCTTTACAGCCTGCAAAAAGGCCCCCGGGCGCAGGATCTTGCGGCGCTCAGCGTCAATGCGCTGGTCTACGATCTCGGCCCGCAAATCCAAGATTTCGTCGATACGGCGCGGATGATCGAACAGCTCGATCTGATCATTTCGATCGACACGTCGGTCGTACATCTGGCGGGCGCGCTCGGTCGGCCGTGCTTCGTGCTGCTGCCGTTTACGCCCGACTGGCGCTGGCTCAACGGCCGCGACGACTCGCCGTGGTATCCGACAGTGCGGATTTTCCGTCAGACGCGGCCGACCGATTGGGAAGGCGTGATGCAGCGCGTCCGCGCCACCATCGCCCAACGCGTCGCGCGGCGCTGACCGGCCGCGCCGCGATCAGTACCGCGCGACGGTGAAGCCGCCGTCGGGCCGTAGCGCCAATTGTGCAGCCATGCGGTCGGCCGGCCGGGCGAAGACCTGGATGCCGCCGTCGTTCAGCGAATAATAAGGCGTGTAGCGGCTGACGCTCGCCGCAGGCAAGACATCGTCGACCTGGTTGTCGAGCACCAGATCCTCGCCATCGACGGTCACCAACGTGATCGCATGATCGAGTTGGCTGACGCTGTCGTGCACCACGATGAAATGCAGCGCCGATTCCGGCACGCCCGACTGGGCGAGCGCCAAGAACTTGGCGATGGCGTAGTCCTCGCATTGGCCGCCCTTGGCGAGCAATTCGTACGGCGTCTCCCAATACATTGGATCGCCCCAGTTTTGCGCCGCCGGGATATAAGGCAAGGCATTGAATGCGGCGTTGACACGCTCGACACGGTCGCGCAACGGCAGCTGACTGAGCTCGGCGACCAGGCTGGCCCAGCGCGCCGCCGGACATTGCGCGGCATCGCTGCCGGAAGCGCACAGTGCCATCGGCTCGCTTTGCTCCTGAGCGAAGCGCGCCGTCACCGTGCTCCACTGGTCGACCGTGAAAACGTTCGACGGTAGGGAGGAAGCTGGTGCGGTAACGGCCGCTGCCAGATCGCCGCCGTGCGGTGTCACACCGCTGCATGCGGCGAGCGACATGAAACCGATGGCAAGAATGCCACTCCGGACCAGAACTGACAGCCGCACCAACGGGCCTCATGCACAATTCCGGGCATCCACTTCGGGACGTCGACCGGAATGTCGCGGGATGGAGGCCCTTCTGGCGCCTACCGGAGGCGTCAGTTGAGCATCGGTGCGTTAATCGCCTGTCAAACCGGGGATTTAGGCAAAACACTGCACATCGGGAGCGACATGGTAAATTTGCCATAGTCAAACCGCCGAAACGGCCTGGCGGGCGGTTTTTAGGCAGACCGGGCTTTCCGGCGCCTGGCATTTGCCACTATAAAATGGGCTCGTAGCGGCCGCGGGGTGGACCGTCTTGAGGATTAATCGGTACGTGCCGGTTTGGCGCGCGACGGCCAGGATTGCCGCCGCCGCGGCGTTCATGGCATGGAGCGGCTTCGCCCTGGCGCAGACCGTGCCGCCGGCGGTGCAGCCCGGCCGCATTCCGCAGCAATTCCAGCCGCAGCAGGCGCCGCAGCAGGCGCCGCAATTCTCGGTTCCAGCGGCGCCGTCGAACGCGCCGCCGGCCGGCGCGGCGAACGTCAAAATGACGCTGGATTCAGTCGATGTCACCGGCGCCACCGTCTATTCGCCGGCTGATTTCGCGCCGCTGGTCGCACCCTATCTGCATCACCAGATCGCGCTCACCGACCTGTTCAAGCTGGCGGACGCCATCACCGCCAAATACCGGGCCGACGGCTATATTCTGTCGCGCGCCGTGGTCCCGGCCCAACGCATTGGAAAGACTGCGAAAATCGCCGTGGTCGAAGGGTTCGTCAGCGACGTCCACGTCCAGGGCTATGACAGTGCGCGGCTCCAGTACTATGGCCGGAAAATCATGGACTCACGGCCGCTCCGCGCGGCCGATCTCGAGCGCTATCTGCTCCTCGCCAACGATCTCTCGGGCGTGACCGCGCATGCCGTGCTGGCGCCGTCGCCGAACGTCGAGGGCGGCGCCGTGCTCACGATCGTCATCGAGCACAAGTCCTGGGATGCGGAGTTCGCGGTCGACAATCGCGGCAGCAAATACATCGGGCCGTTCCAGTTCTACGCGGGCGGCGGCATCAACATTCCGGGCACCGATGAACGCATCGCGGCGCGCTATATCACCACGCCCAGCGTCCGCGAATTGCAGTTCGGCGAGGCCTCGTTCACCCAGCCGATCGGCGACAACGGCTTGCGCTTCGTGCTCTACGGCAACTACACGCACAGCCGGCCGCAATACACCCTGACGCCATTCAACGAATCGAGTGAAGGCGAGCAGGTCTCGGCGATGCTGAATTATCCCGTGCTCCGCAGCCGCGATCAGAACCTCGAGGTCCACGGCGGGTTCGCCGTCACGGATCTTTATGTCCGCGTCGCCAACAACCCGTCGGTGTCGCCGTCGTCCGACGATCATTTGCGCATGTTCCGCACTGGCGCCAATTACGACATCGCCGATGCCTGGGATGGCGTAAATCAGGTCATCGTCGAATTCACCAAAGGCCTGTCGGTGCTCGGCGCTTCGGCCAACATGTCGCGCGCGACGCCGTCACGGCCGAATGCCAAATCCGATTTCGAGAAGTACACCGGCCAGATTTCGCGGCAGCAGGATCTGCCATTCATCTATCCGGGGATCAGTCTCTACACCGCGTTCGAAGCGCAACTCGCAACCGACGGACCGTTGCCGTCGTCGGAACAGTTCGGTCTGGGCGGTCCGGTCTGGGGCCGCGGCTACGATCCCTCCGACGTGGTCGGCGACGAAGGTTGGGCCGGGCGGGCCGAGCTGCAATACACCGGCACGCCGCCCGGAAAGTTCCTCAGCTGGTGGCAGAGCTACCAGCCCTACGTGTTCTATGACCAAGGCCGGGTCGGCAATCACGTCGCCACGACCGGTGATCCGTCATTGGCATCGGCCGGTTTCGGCCTGCGCTTGGCCATGGTCGATCACGTCACCTCCGACCTTGAGTTCGCCAAGCCATTGAGCCGCGACGAAAGCGTGAGTTACGGGAAACCGGACACCCGGCCGTGGCGGTTCTTCATGCAGGTTGCCGCGCACTTCTAGGTTAATCGTCGCCGCAACCTAATTCGGGTTTTCACCAGAATCGTAGGTCAGGACAAGGCTATTCGCCGACGCTGGCGTGCATCTGCGGTATTCAGGGCCTGTCACAGGCAGCCTTCGTAATCAACTTGCCTTACCGCCAAAGTATTTTTTAACAAAATACTGTGAAATATCTGTGCTGTGGAAAACATTCTGACACTTAATAGCTAACAAATGGGCCAAGTCCCAACCAGAAGTTAGACAATTCGACGTCTATTCTTGAAATATACTGTTCGATGACACCTCCAAGACTCGCGGTGAACTCATAGTTTCTTGGGAATTAATACAATTTCGCGTTTCTTTTAGAAGAATTCACGCATATTCTCATCCAGCTAAAGGGCGGCTCGCCGGGGGGCTCGCCAAACGAGAAACGTTTTGGGTGGGCGATCGTGCTGCCGTTAGCGTCGGCATCAATTCCTGCGAACCGGATTCGTAACCGTCTGTTGGTGAGCACGGCCGTGCCGGCGCTCGTCGCGGCGATGGGTTCGGTCGCGCATGCGGGCGGGTTGCCTTCGGGCGGTCAGGTTGTCGGCGGGTCGGCGACGATCAGCCAGACCTCCGCGACGCAGATGCAGATCACCTCGACCACGGCGCGGTCGGCGATCAGCTGGAACGACTTCTCGATCGGCGCGGGCAACAGCGTCAACATCACGCAGCCCAA
>JAGWIH010000145.1 GCA_028866355.1 Alphaproteobacteria bacterium | reverse complement strand
CGAGCCCGGCGACAAAGTCGCGATTTGTTTTCCAGGCTATCCCGCCTATCGCAATATCCTAACGGCACTCGATCTGGTTCCGGTCGAGCTGACGGCCGGCGCCGACGAGCGTTATCAGGTGACGCTCGAGCGGTTGCGATCGCAAGGGCAGGGTGTCGAGGGTTTGATCATTGCCAGTCCCTCCAATCCGACTGGCACAATGATTCCGGCGGCGGAGTTCGACGCCATCGTACGCCATTGTCGAGCCGCCGGCATTCGCGTCATCTCCGACGAGATCTACCACGGCATCGCCTATGGCGCGCACGCTTCGACGGCCCTCCAGTTCGATTCGCAATCGATCGTGGTCAACAGCTTCTCGAAATATTTCTCGATGACCGGCTGGCGTGTTGGCTGGATGGTGATGCCGGACGACATGGCCCGCGCCATCGAATGCCTGGCGCAAAATCTCTATGTCTCGCCGCCGGCGCTGTCGCAGCACGCCGCGATTGCCGCGTTTGACTGTTTGCCGGAGCTCGATGCCAACGTTGCGCGCTACGCCGAGAACCGGGCGTTGTTGCTGCGCGAGCTGCCGCTGGCCGGCTTTGACCGGCTCGCGCCGTCGGACGGGGCGTTTTACCTCTACGCCGATATCGCGCACCGCACCAACGACAGCGAAGAATTCTGTCGGCGGCTGCTGCGCGAAACCGGCATTGCGTTGACGCCGGGCACGGATTTCGATCCGCGCCGCGGCCGCGCCACCGTGCGTTTCTGTTACGCCGGCGCGCCGGCCGTTGTCGCCGAGGCAGCCCGTAGGCTCAGAGCGTGGCGCGGCTAGGCGCCGCGCTCAGCGACGCCACCAACCCTTCTTGGGATTGCTTGCCGGGCCGGTGATCTCATGCGCCGGCGGGACATTGTGCTGGATCGGTTGGCGCTCGGTCTCGACGGGCGCCGGTTCCGGCTTGGGCTCCGGATTTGCAGCGCGCGGTACCGGTGGCGGTGGGGGCGCTTCGACGGGCAGCGCATCGTGCGCAGCCGGCGGCGCAGGCGCTCCGGTTTCGGGCTCCGCCATGTCCGGTCCGGCATTGCCAGCGATCGATGATTCATCATGCCGCTCGCCGCCGCGGCCGCGCCGACGGCGACCGCCGCGACGACCACGCCGACGCCGACGCCGGCCATCATCGCCGTGGCCCGGCTGTCCGCCGCCGTCATTACCAAGCTGCGGTTCGGCACCGAATTGGGCGGCGCCATGATTCGAGTCCGGCTGCGATGGTTCGTTGTCGTTGACTTCTTCATCGCTGCCGCCGGCAACATAACCGGGCTCGCCTGGCAATAGGGCAAAGGACGGCCGGAAGCTTCGCTCGGCTGCCGGTTGCGGACCGGCGTGACGCGGCTCGCCGCCCGGTTGGGATTCACCGCCTTGCGACGGCGCATCACCGTGATGACGGCCGCGCCCGCCGCGACGGCCACGCCGCCGCCGGCGGCGACGACCGCCTTCGCCCTGCTCGTGATGGTCGCCGCCGTGGCCGTGATCTGCCGCCGATTCCCTGTCCCCCGCCGGCGCTGCGAACGCCTCGGACGTTCCGGCAGCCACTTCATCAGCGGCGCCAGCGGTGTCGGCGGATTCCTCGTCGATCGGCACGGGGGGCGCCATCGTCACCGGCAAGGCGGCGACTTCAGCTGGCGTCAACGCGCGCATGCGTTCGAGTTTGTATTGCGGCGGGATCAATGTCGCGTCGGTCTTGATGAAAACATGCATCCCGCAACGCGCCTCGACCTGTTGGAGCGTCGCGCGCTTCTGATTGAGGATATAAAGGCCTACCGACTCGGGCACGCTGACGGTGACTTCGGCCGAACGGCGGCGGACGCCTTCTTCCTCGATGGCGCGCAACACATGGAGCGCCGTCGATTCCGTCGAGCGGATATGGCCGGTGCCGCCGCAATGCGGGCAGGGCTGCGTGGAAGTTTCGAGCAGCGACGGCCGCAGGCGCTGGCGCGACAATTCGAGCAAGCCGAACGGGCTGATGCGGCCAATCTGAATACGCGCCCGGTCCTGGCGCATCGCCTCTTTCAGCCGGCGCTCGACGGCGTGCTGATTGCGCGAGACTTCCATGTCGATGAAATCGATGACGATCAAGCCGGCGAGGTCACGCAGCCGCAGCTGGCGTGCGATCTCGTCGGCGGCTTCCAGGTTGGTCTTGGTGGCGGTTTCCTCGATATTGCGCTCGCGTGTAGACCGTCCCGAATTGACGTCGATCGAAACCAGGGCCTCGGTCGGGTTGATGACGACGTAGCCGCCGGACTTGAGCTGCACCGTCGGCGAATGGATTGCGTCGAGCTGGCCTTCGATCGGGTAACGCTGGAACAACGGCACGTTGGGATCGCGGTAGAGCTTTACCCGCCGCACGTCGTCCGGCATCAGCATCTGCATGAAGGTGCGCGCATTGTGGTAGCCGACCTCGCCGTCGACGACGATCTCTTCGAGGTCGCGGCTATAGAGATCGCGGATCGCACGCTTGATGATATTGCCTTCCTCGTAGACGAGCGCCGGCGCAGTCGATTTGAGCGTCAACTCGCGAATGTCGTCCCATAGACGGCGAAGATATTCGAGATCGCGTCCGATCTCGGGCTTGGAGCGCTCGCTGCCGGCCGTGCGGACGATGACGCCCATGCCCTCCGGCACTTCGAGCCCACTCATCAAGTCCTTGAGCCGACGGCGGTCGTTGGCGCTGGTGATCTTGCGCGAGACACCGCCGCCGCGCGGCGTATTCGGCATCAGCACACAATAGCGGCCAGCAAGGGAAATATACGTCGTCAGCGCGGCGCCTTTATTACCGCGTTCTTCCTTGGTGACCTGTACCAGCATGATCTGCCGGCGTTTGATCACTTCCTGAATTTTGTAATGACGGAACGGCCGCCGGATCGGCCGCCGCGCTTCTTCGATCTCATCGCCGCCAAGCGTCTCGACGCTGGTCGGCCTTGGCGCGGTCTCACTGCCCGGCGTGCCTTCGGCCGGCGTGCCCGGGTCGAGCGGGGGGGCATCGGTCGCGCCTTCGGCAAAAGGCTCGGCATCCGTCTGAGCCGGCTCGCTCGCATCGAGTGGCGCAGGCATGGATTCGACATCAGTGAAGCTGGCCGCGTCGCCGCCTTGATCGGGTTCAGCTTGGTCGAACGGCGAGGGCTCGTTGGCGTCGAATTCCGCCGGATGATCGGCAGCATCGAACGGCTCACTCGCGAGTTCCGGATGCGGCGCGTCGAGCACGGCGGCATCGCGTTTATCGGCTGGTTCGGCCGAGACGTCGAGGCCGGCCTCTTCGCGTTCCTCTTCGCGCTGGTTTTCGGCAGCCTCGGCGACGCGTTCAGCTTCGATCGCCGCCTCGCGATCGGCCATCGGAATCCGGTAATAGTCGGGATGAATTTCGTTGAACGCGAGAAAACCGTGGCGGTTGCCGCCATATTCCACGAACGCTGCCTGCAGCGACGGCTCGACGCGCGTCACCTTGGCGAGATAGATGTTTCCCTTGATCTGTTTCTTAGTCGAGGTTTCGTAATCGAATTCGACGAGCCGATTGCCGTCGAGCACCACGACCCGGCTTTCCTCTGGGTGAGCCGCATCGATAAGCATGCGTTTGGTCATGTAAAACTCCGAGGTGCGCCACCGCGCCCGCGCGAAGTACGGGAGGGGGCGTCAACCTGATGGCTGCGAAGCCGGCGGCACAACCCGTTCGATGTTCGAGCCGGGCTGGAGCGAGATTCATTTCGAGGCTCTCTGGCTGCCGCTAGCCGGCCACGGGCCGGCGCAGGCTTCTAGGTTTGATCAAACTGCGTCGCCCTTTGGCGTCCCGGCGGGGTGCGTCGCCGCATCCCGACCCGCCGCGTCGCCCAACTTCGGCCTAAGGCCGGAAGCGGACTGCAGTATTTCGCCGACGCAGAATACAGGTGGTGCCATGCGGCGGCAACCGCCTCGTGCGTCGGGATGCGGCGGAAATCCGCGACTCATGGGGGTCGCGGCGCTTTTATTCTTGGAAAGCAGGGGCGATCGGGCCATAAAAACGGCGTCGGATCGCGCGTTGCCCGCAGGGTTTGCGGACGCCGATTGGCGGCAATGGCGCCCGGACGATGACCAAAATTCTTAAAATCTTGCTCGTTCTCGTGCTGCTCGGCGGCGTCGTCGGAGCCGGCATCGTCGGCTTGGCGGTTTGGTATTTCGGCCGCGACCTGCCCGACTATCAGCAGCTTGCGAACTATCAGCCGCCGGTGGTCACCCGCGTCTACGCCGGCGACGGCCGGCTGATGGCCGAATATGCCACCGAGAAACGCGTGTTCGTGCCGATCGGCGCAATGCCGCCGTTGGTGGTTCATGCCTTCTTGGCGGCGGAGGATCGCAACTTCTATTCGCATCCCGGAATCGATCCGTTGTCGGTGATACGCGCTGGGGTCACCGATTTGTTTCGGCTTGCGGAGCATCGCCGTCCGGTTGGCGCGTCGACCATCACGCAACAGGTGGCGAAGAACTTCCTGCTGAACAACGAGCTTTCGGTGAAACGGAAAATCCGTGAGGCCCTCGTCGCCATGCGCATGGAACAGGTGATGAGCAAGGATCGCATCCTTGAGCTCTATCTCAACGGCATTTATCTCGGCGGCGGCACCTATGGCGTCGCCGCGGCCGCACTCAACTATTTCAACAAGTCGCTCGATCAGCTCACTGTCCAGGAGGCGGCATTTCTCGCCGCGTTGCCCAAGGCGCCGAACAATTACGATCCGCGGCGCCATCCTGAAGCCGCCACGGAACGCCGCGACTGGGTGATCGATCGCATGGCCGATGCCGGATTCATTACGCAACAACAGGCCGTGGCTGCAAAGGCTCAGCCGATCGAGCTGCGGCAGCGCGACGCGACCGAGATGGCGCGTGCCGATTATTTCAATGAAGAGGTGCGTCGCGAGCTCATCAACCGCTATGGCGAACGTAAGGTCTATGAGGGTGGGCTGCTGGTGCGCACCAGTCTCGACCCGGCGCTCCAGGTGGCGGCCGACAAGGCATTGCGCGACGCGCTTGAGGCCTACGACCGACGCCACGGTTGGCGCGGCCCGATTACGCATATCGCGATCGACACTGACTGGCAGTCGCACCTTGCCGCGGTGCCAATACCGCCGGGCGCTACCGATGTCGGCTGGTCGCTGGCGGTCGTGCGTTCGACAGCAGGTGACGCGGCCGCCATTGGCTTTGCCAATGGCGGCGAGGCGACGATCCCGTATAGCGAGCTGCGCTGGGCGCGGAAATATATCAACGACGATGCGGTCGGGCCGGTACCGGTAACGGCCGCCGCCGCGGTTTCGCCCGGCGACGTGGTTCTCGTTCAGCCGTTGGACGCGTCGGGTAAAACTTATGGATTGCGGCAGATACCCGCGGTTTCAGGCGCCTTGATCGCGCTCGATCCCCACACCGGACGTGTGCTGGCGATGAGCGGCGGCTTCAGCTTCGCGATGAGTCAGTTCAACCGCGCGACGCAGGCGAAGCGGCAGACCGGTTCGGCGATCAAGCCGTTCATCTATCTGGCGGCGCTCGATCACGGCTTCACGCCGTCGACGCTGGTGCTGGACGCGCCGTTCGTGGTGGATCAGGGCCCAGGGTTGCCGAAATGGAACCCGACCAATTACGAGCACCGGTTTTATGGTCCAGTACCGCTGTTCTTCGCGTTGCAGGAATCGCTGAACCTGGTGACGGCGCGAGTCGGAACGACGGTCGGCCTGCCGATCATTCAGGACTATCTCGTCAAGCGCTTCGGTATCCTCGATCAGATGCCGCTTGAGGATTCGTACATCCTGGGCGCCGGCGTGACGACGCCGCTACGTTTGACGACCGCCTACTCGATGCTGGTGAACGGCGGCAAGCTGATCCATCCGACGTTCATCGATCGCGTTCAGGACCGCAACGGCAAGACGATCTATCGTGCCGACGACCGGCCGTGCGACGGCTGCAACAATGTCGCGTGGACCGGACAGGCGCCGCCGGAGCTGCCCGACACACGGCAACAAATTGCCGATCCACGGAGCTGCTACCAGATCGTCTCGATGCTCGAAGGCGTGGTGCAGCGCGGCACCGGCAGGATCGTTTCGTCGATCGGCAAGCCGTTGGCCGGCAAGACCGGCACGACCAATGAATCCGCGGATACGTGGTTTGTCGGTT
>JAGWIH010000144.1 GCA_028866355.1 Alphaproteobacteria bacterium | reverse complement strand
GTTGCACGAGGCGGCCGACATCGCCCATTCGAATCTCGGCTGGAAAACCATCGCCGAGCAAGCCGACCGCCAGGGCGCCGCCGACGCGGTGGTTCGCGCCTGCCGGGTCAATCTGGTGGTTTGGGAGAGTTATCTCGACGGCATTGCCGATGGCGGCGACGCGCTCGATCGCGGCCGCGAACCGAATTATGTCTGAGATGTTGATCGATTGCCGCGACAAGTCCGACCTCGACGCCGCCCGAACTTTGGTCGCGCGTTACGACGCGCTGGCGCCCGGCGAGCGCGCCGAAGCGCTACTGGCGAGTTACCCGCCGCACACGCGCATGTGGCTGCTTGAATCCGGCATCCGTCATGTGCCGAAGCGCGACGCCGACGGCGTCTGGCATCTCGATTTTGTTCGTGGGCTGTCGCCGACGTTAGGCAAGCCGGCCGGATTTCACCATCTGGTGGCGCGGAACGACGGCTCGATCTGGGCCTGCCAACGCAGCCCGGTGGTCGCCCGCATCGACGGCGGCGCGCGCCGCGTCGTTGCCGTCGCGCGGGCGCTTAAGTCCGGTTCACACCTTGCCCTCGATGAAACCGCCGACCAGGTGATTGTCGCCGATCCGGCTGCAGGCCAGCTGGTCGCATTGCGCTGCGCCGATCTTGCGGTCACCCATCGCTGGGATGTGCCCGGCGGGCCGCAGCTGCCCGTCGTCACGCCGGACGGCATCGTCTGCGTCACCGGCGGTGCGACCGACACCCTGACGATCGTTCGCCCGCAGGCCGGCGGCTACGTCACGCAGACCATCGAAGTCGGCTCGACGCCGCACGACCCGGCGCTGTCAAGCGACGGGCAATACGCCTTCGTGCCGTGTATGGGCGCGACCGATCTGGTGAAGGTGCGGCTGTCTGATGGTGTGATTGTCGGCCGCTGCACGGTCGGCGACGGCCCGTCGCACGCCAGGGCGGATCATCACCGCAAACGCATTTACGTCGCCAACAGCTGGGACGGCACGCTGAACGCGCTCGACGAAGACGGCGGCGTGATCGCGTCGGTCGAAAGCGGGCGCTGGGCGCACGCGGTTTGCCTGACGCCGGACGGCGGCCAGATCTGGGTGGCGAATTTCCTCGACGATACAGTCGCGGTGTTCGACGCCGCGAGCCTGAAGCGGGTGGCGTTGCTCGAAACCGAGGCCTATCCGCACGGGCTCGACATCGCGCCGGACGGCAAACGGGCGATCGTGACGGGTTTTGCATCCGATCACGCGCGCATCTTCGCGGTGCCAAGCGGCAAACTGGTCGCACGCATCGAGATCGGCCGCGGCGGCGCGCATACGGGTTTCACTGACGACAGCCGCACTGCCGTCGTGACCTGCTCGGTCGCCGATCACCTTGCGTGCATTGATCTCGGCGGCCAGGCTGCGGCCGGCCGCATCACCCTCAGCTCTTGAGCGGCGGGTAGTCGCGCGAGAACACCGGCTCGGCGAGGAATTTTTTCGGGTCGTAGTGCCAGAACTGGCTGACGTTGGGATAGGTTTTGATCGTCACGTTGACGAGCTTGCCGTCCCGCTTCTCGACCCGCCGGATATAGACGGTGAAGACCAAGTTGCCGTAATCATCGAACTTGACGGGTCCGCGCGGCGTATCGGACAGCGAAACGGCGCGGATCGCCTTGATCAGCGCGTCGCGGTTGTCGACCTTGCCGCCGGTCGCCTTGAGCGCGGCCTCGAGAATCTGACCGTTGACGTAAAGCGCCGCGGCATAGAATCCGATCGGAATGTCGGCGCCGTAATATTTCTTCATCGCGGCGATAAAGCGCCGGTTGGCGTCGGTCTTGAGATCGAGCGTGTAAGGAATCGAATTGATCAGCCCGATCGCCTCGTCGCCGAAGTTACGCATGATACTGTCGTCGGCGACCGTCGAGCCGCCGAGCAGCGGCAGCTTGAAGCCCTGATCGCGATATTGGTGCGTGAACTTGATCGGATTGGCGCCCGCATAGACCTGGACCACGACGTCGACGGCATGCGGATCGATCTGCGCGAGATAGGGCGTGTAATCGGGCGTATTGAACGGCGACCACAGTTTCTTGGCGAGTCGCCCGCCGCCGTCCTCGTAGACCTTCTGGAACCCGCCGACCTGCTCGTAGCCGAAGGCGAAATCGTCGCCGAGCGTGATGGCGCGCTTGAGCTTCATCTCTTTGATTGCGTATTCGGCGAGCGGATAGAGGCACTGCGCCGAGCTGTCGGACGTGCGCACCTGGTAAAAATTGCGATGGCGCTGCGTTAGATCCTCGGCGCCACCGAATCCCATGGTCGGCATCTTGTTCTGGCCGAGATAATCCTCGATCGCCAACCATTCGAAGGCGGCGAGCGGCCCCATGATCAAGTCGACCTTGTCGCGCTCGACGAGTTCAATCGCCTTGGTCTTGGCGACCGCGGGCTGGCCGGCGGTGTCGGCGACAATCAGCTCGACCTTGCGTCCGGCCAGCGTGAAGTTCTTGTCCTTGAGGAAGCAGGTAATCCCTTCCTCGAGGTGAACGCCGCCCGCGGCGAGGCCGCCGGTCTTCACCGTCATCAAGCCGATTTTGATCGGTGCTTGCTGCGCGATCGCCGGTATCGGCAAGCTCGCGGCGCCCGCCATCGCGGCCGTGCCGGCCATGAAATTCCGGCGATTGATTGTCTTGCTCATGTCGATCCTCCCCATCGGCGGCGCGCTCTTGCCGGCGCGCGAGCCCGTTGCCGGCAGTATAGGTTCGCGCCGCGTCGATCACCAAGCCGGATAGGGGCGTGATGGTATTGTCCTGCCCACGCTTGCCCACCGTCGCCGGAAAACGTCGAGTTTTCTCGTCTTTCGCGTGCGGATTTCGTACAACAGGCGCCGCAATGGATGCTCTCACCGCGTTGACGACCCGCGTTTCGCCGGCGGCGCTCGATGCGCCCGGGCCATCGGGCGACGCCTTGCAAAAGATCCTCGAAGCGGCGGTTGCCGCGCCCGATCACGGCCGCATGCGCCCGTGGCGTTTCATCCTGATTGAAGGCATGGCGCGGGAAAAATTCGGCACCATGCTGGCAGAAGCATTGACGCGCCGCGAACCGACGGCGCCGGCCGGCAAGCTCGAGGCTGAACGCAAAAAGGCGCTGCGCGCGCCGCTGATTGTCATCGTTGCGGCATCCGTGCAATCGAATGCGAAAGTGCCCGAAGTCGAGCAGCTCGTCGCCGTTGGCGCGGCGGCCCAGAACATGTTGGTTGCCGCCTATGCGCTCGGCTTCGGCGGGTTCTGGCGCACCGGCGCCATTGCCTATGATCCGGCGATGAAGCGCGCCCTCGGCCTTGCCGAAACCGACGCCATCATCGGCTTTCTCTATTTGGGCACGATCAAAACGCCGGGCCAGCCGCGCCAAAACGACACCGCTTCGGTCACCCGCCGCTGGCGGGGTTGAGTTCAGGCGCCCTTCGGTGTCGGTGGATTTTACGACCGCGATTGACCGTGCCGCCAAAGCGGCGGTTTCTGCCGCTGGCACATCGCTTGCTCCCTGTTTGAGTGTTGATCGCCGTTGTTCAGTATCGGGAGCTGCTAATGATGAATTTCGTCCTATTCGCGTTGGGGCTGCTGACCGCGGCCTGCGACACGCTCGTTCGTACCTAAGTCTGCCGAAACGGAATTGAACGCCGCGCGCGGATCGCCGCGGCGCGTCTTATGCCGTGCCGCTTCGCCCGTGGGTGTGGCGGTCGTCCGAGCCGGAAACTTCGCCGGCGCCAAGTGCCCGAAGCCACTTTCCCGTCCGCACCACGCCGCCGAACGTGAAGAGATGCAGTCCGGCGATATCGAGATCGGCCGGATCCACGGCGGCGAGCGCGCGGATTACCTTATCGGGCCCGGATTCGACCAGCAGCCGCGCGATCGAAGTTTGACCGCCCACCAGCGCGAGCAGCGAATTGCCGATGCCGCAACGCATGGCGAACTTGGCCAAGGTGGCGATGCTTGCGGGGCCCGCGAGGCCGACGCGGACAGGCGCCACGATGCCCGCCGCGCGTAGGCGCGCCAACCAGCCGATGATCGGCGCTGCGTCGAAACAGAATTGCGTGACGATATAGGGCGCGATGCCGCTGCTCTGCAGCCGAAGGAGTTTCGCAGCCAGTGCACCGTCAAGCGTGGCCGTTGCGATCTTCGGATGGCCTTCAGGGTAGCCCGCGACGCCGACAGTCCGGATGCCATGCTTGGTCAATAGGCCGGTTTCGATCAGTTCGAGGCTCGCATGAAACGGACCGGCGGGCCGATCGAGATCACCGCCAATGACCAGAACGCGATCGACGCCGGCGCCGACGGCGCGCGCCAGAAAATCGTCGAGTTGCGTCGGACCGGTTAGATAGCGCGCCGCGACGTGCGGCACCGGACAAAAGCCGGCGCGCTTCAGCCGCGCGGCCGTTTCGACGACCGCGTGGTAGGAATCGTTGGGTCCAAAGTTGACGTAAACCGGCGTGCCTGGCGCCAGAAATCCACAGCAGAGTTGTTCGCTGCCATGCTCGCGCGCCGAGAGTTCGATCGAGACGCCGCTTAACAGCTCGGTGATGCGCTGCTGCTGGCGGTCGAGCACCGGCGCAGGTTCGGCCAGACTGCCGACGCGCGCACCCGGCATCATCCGGAATCCCGCTTGCGCGAGATGATGTAGGACTCATCCCAGAACCAAAGCCCGCCGTGCTTTTGCAGCACTTCACGGGTTGCGTCGAGGTACGCCGTGCTGCCGATCACTTCTGACAGCCGATGATCCTCGATCTGGGCGACGTAGATTGCAGCGTTCCAGGCGGCAAACAACGTCGACGTGCCGATCGAATCACTGATTTCGCTCGGCAAGGTGTGCATCTCGTAGCGGAAGATCGACCGCGTGTCGGCGTAGGCGTTGAAGTTGAGATCGCGGCCGTTGCTGCCGAGCTCGGCTTTGACTGCGCGCAACAGCTGATGCCGATCGTGCATGAATGGGTTCTCGCCGGGCCAGATCCGCTGGATGATCTCGAGTCCCGGATCGTTGCCGTGTGAATGGATGCCAATGAGCCGGCCACCCGGCGCCAATGCCCGCGCCAGCGGCGCGATGACTTTCTGCGCCTTGAACTCGAGCGGTGCGCGGGCGCGGTAGGGTTGCGAGGCGATGACCAGATCGTAGTCCGCGCGGGTCGTGCCGCGCCGCGGCCGCAGCGGATCGAGCAGGAATTTATAGTCGTCGCGGTAGATCACCAGGACGACCGGCTTTTCATAGATCGGATTGCCTGAGACCTTACTGACCTTGGCGCGCCAGTTCTGATTGAGGAACGGCTGGAGCTGCGTAATTTGCTGCTCGAATTCGTGCGCCGTGCTGCCGGTCAGCCCGACTTCGTGCCAGACCAGGCTGGTCGCGGCGGTAACCGAGTTCGGCGTGAGCCACGGCGCCTCTGAATAGTACATGTTGGTCAGAACGAGAACCGTCGCCGGATGTTCGTAGAACCGGTCCGGCATTTTTTCGAGCGTCAGGCGTACGTCCTCGAGACTGATCTCCTTGCCGACGATATAAAGCGGCGTCGTCGGAAAGCGGTTGTGCAGCGAGCGCGTGACCCGTGCCAGCACGGTGCCGTCGCCCATGCCGGCGTCGAAGACACGGATGCCGGGCGGCCGCGGATGGATGTTGCCGAGCTCCATGCTGACGCGTTCGGCGACCGTCCACTTCTCGCCGCAGGTGTTGACGAACAGCAGATATTTCTGCCGGTTATCGTAGAAGCGGAAATTCTTGTCGGACTTACTCTTGCCGTTGATCTCGGCGAGGGCTGGTGGCAACGGCTTGGCCAGCGGCGGCGATGCCGTGGCCGGCGCCGGCGCGGCAACCGCCACGGTGCGGCCGCGCGTTGCATCCGGCTTATGGCGCACCATGAAGTCGCGCACGCGTTCGACGGTCTCGACCGTCACGCGGCCGCCGAAGCGCAACCGGCTAACCAGCTTGCCGTCATTGACGGCGAGGCGGCCGAACGTCGACTCCGCCATGCCGACGCGGCGGCAGTATCCCGAAATCTCGTGCAGCAGCGACTGGCTATCCATCCGCATCCACCCCCGAAGCGCGCGTCGCGCGCTTGTTGCTTTGGTCTGATTTCGAACGCTCATGGCGCATGGGTCAACCACAATTCTGCCCACTTGAATTATGGGCAACAGAATGGGAGTTATCCCATTAAAAT
>JAGWIH010000143.1 GCA_028866355.1 Alphaproteobacteria bacterium | reverse complement strand
GCTGTAGTTGATCGCAACGCGGTCCTCCGGCTACAGCCTCCCGGCCGGCACCGTGACTGAGGCAGAAATTGGGGGGCGCGGCTAAAACCGCGCCCCCTCTTTTTCGAGACCTACGATGCTCCTCAACCGCCGCGACCTGCGCATCGAATGGGCGCAATGCGACCCGGCCGGAATCGTCTTCTATCCGCAATATTTCATCATCTTCGACGCCAGCACCGGCGCGCTGTTCGCGCGCACCGGCCTGTCCGCGTCGGCAATCCGCGCCAAATACGGCATCGTCGGCTTTCCGCTGGTCGAATCCGGCGCCAAGTTCATGCTGCCGTGTCATTTCGACGATGCCGTTACCGTCGAGAGCGGGATCAGCCAGTGGGGCCGCACCAGCTTCACCGTCCAGCACCGCGTGCTTAAGGGCGGTAAAGCAGCCGTCGAGTGCTTCGAGAAGCGCATTTGGGCTCGCCGTCTTGCCAATGGCGGCATCAAGCCCGAACCCGTGCCCGACGCCGTCAAAGCCAGCCTGTCCGACGTTAGCGGCAAGACCCGGCTCGCCTAAGCCAAAAATCGCCGGGCGCCACGGGGATATCCGGCTGCCGGCAGCCTATCACCTTGTGCCCTCGCCCCCACTTTCGGCGAGGAGCCACGCGCAGTTGACTGCCGGCCATCGCTCCCCGATGGCCGGCATTTTTTTGGTCTGCCGCCTAGCAAATGGCCGATAATCGCCGGAACCCAAATGCGGGAGCGATCATGGCCGGACGAGTCGAAGCACGACTGAAACACCTAAAATTGGAACTACCGAATGCGACGGCACCGTTGGCGAATTATGTACCGTATGTGCGCGCCGGCGATCTGCTGTTCGTTTCCGGTCAGGTCTGCCAATGGAACGGCGAGCGCAAATTCATCGGCAAGCTCGGCGCCGGCATTGCGCTCGAAGATGGCCAGCAAGCGGCGCGCCTCTGCGGCCTCAACCTGCTGGCGCAGGCGCGTGCTGCGGCCGGCGACCTCGATCACATCCGCCGCTGCGTCCGGCTCAACGGCTTCGTCAATAGTGCACCGGATTTCGTCCAGCAGCCCCAGGTCATCAACGGCTGTTCCGATCTGTTCGTCGAGGTGCTGGGCGACGCCGGCCGCCATTCGCGCGTCGCGGTCGGCGTGGCGTCGTTACCGGGCGGAGTCGCCGTCGAAATCGACGCGGTGTTCGAGGTCGGCTGATGGACGGTGCAGATCGACCGACGCTGCGCGTGGTCGATCGCCTGGCAACTGTGCCAGCCGACGCCTGGGATGCATGTGCCGGCGACCATCCGTTCGTTACGCACGCCTTCCTTCAGGCGCTCGAGGAATCGGGCTCGGCCACCGCGGAAACGGGCTGGCTGCCGCAGCATTTGTTGCTCGAGGATTCCGGCGGGAATCTGATCGGCGCTGCACCGCTCTACGTCAAAAGCCACTCCTATGGCGAATACGTGTTCGACCACGGCTGGGCCGACGCCTACGAACGCGCCGGCGGCCACTATTACCCAAAATTGCAGGTCGCGGTGCCGTTCACGCCGGTTCCCGGCCCGCGGTTGTTGCTGCGGCCTGAAGCGCGCGCCGACACGATGCGCCTGTTGATTTCCGGCTTGCTCGAAGTGGCGAAACGCACGGCGGTGTCCTCGCTACACGTCACCTTCCCGACACGCCCCGAATGCGACGCGCTCGTCAACGCGGGTTTTCTTCGACGCGTGGGCCGTCAGTTCCACTGGGAAAACCAGGGCTATCGCAGCTTTGACGATTTCCTCGGCGCGCTCACCGCGCGCAAGCGCAAGCAGATCAAGCGCGAGCGCCGCGACGCCAACGCGGCAGTCCGCATCGAACTGCTTTCCGGCGCGGATTTAAAGTCGCACCATTGGGACGCGTTCTTCCGGTTTTATACCTCGACCTCGGACCGGAAATGGGGTTCGCCGTATTTGACGCGCGAATTCTTCGACCTGCTGGGCCAACGCATGGCCGACCGTATCCTGCTGGTGATGGCAAAGGACGGCGCCCGTTATGTCGCGGGCGCGCTCAACCTGATCGGATCGGGCACGCTTTACGGTCGCAACTGGGGTTGCGTCGGCGACTTTCCGTTCCTGCATTTCGAGGCCTGCTATTACCGCGCCATCGATTTCGCGATCGCCCGCGGCCTGAATCGCGTCGAAGCCGGCGCACAGGGCCCGCACAAGCTCCAGCGCGGCTATCTGCCGCAACCGACCTATAGCGCCCATTGGATCCGCGACCCCGGTTTCCGCCGCGCGGTCGCGGACTTTCTCCGGCGCGAAACCGTGGCGGTCGAGAACGAGATGGACGAGCTGGAACAGAGCCTGTCGCCGTTCCGCCGGGAAGGCGATGGACCCTGAACTGCATCGCCGGCTGATCGCGATCGCCGGCACCGTGTCGCCGGAATTGCAGGCGCATATCGCCGCCGCGCCGATCTGGTTTCCCGAACGCGAGGACAAGGGCGTCGCCGCCTTCCTGGCGCGCGCCGTGACCGGCCAGCAGGTTTCGGCGGCGGCGGCGCGCAGCATCTGGGCGCGCGTCGAAATCGCGGCGGGCGACACGCTAGCCGATTTCCTGTGCGCCACAAATGAAACCGCGCTCAAGCGATGCGGCTTGTCGCGCAACAAGATCAAGGCGCTGTGCCATATTGGCGCGGCACATGCGGCGGGCTTGCTCGACAGCGCCGAAATCCGTGCGCTCGATCACGCGACTCGCTCGGCGCGCTTGACCGAGATCTGGGGGATCGGCCAATGGACGTGCGACATGCTGGCAATTTTCTATTGCCGCGAGCTCGACATCTGGCCGGATGGTGATCTCGCCGTGGTGCGGGGCGTCAAACGCTTCGCGCGGCGGCGCAAGCCGGAACGCGTCGCCGCGCAGTTCGTGCCCTATCGGTCGCTGCTCGCGCTCTACATGTGGCGGCTCGCCGGCGCGGCGATATAGGCCGAAACGAGAAAGGCCGCCTCCCGGCGGCCTTTTCGCTTACTGGTCGACGAGCTCCTGCTCCGGCTGCTCGCCGGAATCCTTGCTCGGCAGCTTCGGCGGCGCCTCGATATAGGCGAAGGCGAGCTTGTCGCCATCGCGCCGCACCTGCACCACGCCACCTTTGGCGAGCTTGCCGAACAGCAGTTCCTCGGCAAGCGGCTTCTTGACGTGCTCCTGGATGACACGGGCCAAGGGCCGCGCGCCGTAAAGCCGGTCGTAGCCCTTCTCGGCGAGCCATTTCCGCGCCGCCTCGTCGAGCTCGATGGTGACGTTGCGGTCGGCAAGCTGTTCCTCGAGCTGGAGGATGAACTTGTCGACGACGCGGCCCACCGTCTCGGGCGTCAGCGCGGCGAACGAGATCACCGCGTCGAGCCGGTTGCGGAACTCCGGCGTGAACATCCGGTTGATCGCTTCCTCGTCGTCGCCTGTGCGCACGTCGCTGCCGAAGCCGATCGCCGGCTTCGCCAGGTCGGACGCGCCCGCGTTGGTCGTCATGATGAGGATGACGTTGCGGAAGTCGACGTTCTTGCCGTTGTGGTCCGTCAGCTTGCCGTAATCCATCACCTGCAACAGAATGTTGAACAGGTCGGGGTGTGCCTTCTCGATCTCGTCGAGCAGCAGGACGCAATGCGGGTGTTGGTCGACCGCGTCGGTCAGCAGGCCGCCCTGATCGAAGCCGACATAGCCCGGCGGCGCGCCGATCAGGCGCGACACGGTGTGCCGCTCCATATATTCCGACATGTCAAAGCGCTTGAGCTCGATCCCGAGCGTGCGCGCGAGCTGCCGCGCCACCTCGGTCTTGCCGACACCGGTTGGACCGGAGAACAGGTAGCTGCCGATCGGCTTCTCAGCCTCGCGCAGGCCGGCGCGGGCGAGCTTGATCGCCGCGGTCAGCGCGTCGATCGCCTTGTCCTGGCCGAAGACCATGGTCCTGAGGTCGCGATCGAGATTCTTCAGCACCTCGCGATCGTCGCGCGACACGCTCTTGGGTGGAATCCGCGCCATGGTGGCGACGACGGCCTCGACGTCCTTGGCGGTGATCGTCTTGCGCCGCTTGCTTTCGGGCAACAGCATCTGCGACGCGCCGACCTCGTCGATCACGTCGATTGCCTTGTCCGGCAGCTTGCGGTCGCCGATGTAGCGGTTCGACAGCTCGACCGCGGCGCGGATCGCGTCGGCGGTGTACCGGACGCGATGGTGCCGTTCGTAATACGGCTTCAGGCCGCGCAGGATCTTGACCGAATCCTCGACCGTCGGCTCGTTGATGTCGATCTTCTGGAAGCGCCGCACCAGCGCGCGGTCTTTCTCGAAGTAGTTGCGATATTCCTTATAGGTGGTCGAACCAATGCAGCGGATCGCGCCCGATGCCAGCGCCGGCTTGAGCAGATTCGACGCGTCCATGGCGCCGCCCGAGGTGGCGCCCGCGCCGATGACGGTGTGGATTTCGTCGATGAAGAGGATCGCACCCGGCAGCGCCTCGAGTTCGGCGAGCACGGCCTTCAGGCGCTCCTCGAAATCGCCGCGATAGCGCGTGCCGGCGAGCAGCGCGCCCATGTCCAGGCCGTAGATCGTCGCGTTCTGCAACACGTCGGGCACTTCGCGCTGCACGATGCGGCGCGCCAGGCCTTCGGCGATGGCGGTCTTGCCGACGCCCGGATCGCCGACATAAAGCGGATTGTTCTTCGACCGCCGGCACAGGATCTGGATGGTGCGATCGACTTCGGATTCGCGGCCGATCAGAGGATCGATCTTGCCGTTGCGCGCCTTCTTGTTGAGGTTGACACAATAGGCGTCGAGCGCATCGTGCGCGCGCTTCGACGGTTTTTCGCTGCGCTCTTCCTCATCGGCGCCCTGGACGCGGCGCGTCTCGGAGCGCCCCGGTGCCTTGGCGATGCCGTGGGAGATATAGTTGACCGCGTCGAAGCGGGTCATGTCCTGCTCTTGCAGGAAATAGACGGCATGGCTCTCGCGTTCGGCGAACAGCGCGACCAAAACATTGGCACCGGTCACTTCCTCGCGGCCCGACGATTGGACATGAATCGCGGCGCGCTGCAACACGCGCTGGAAGCTGGCCGTCGGCTTGGCGTCTTCGACGTGTGTCGCGACCAGATTGACCAGCTCGTTGTCGACGTAATTGACCAACTCGCGGCGCAGTTTCTCGATGTCGACGGTGCAGGCGCGCAGCACCGCCATCGCGTCCTGATCCTCGGTCAACGCTAGCAGCAGATGCTCGAGCGTCGCGTATTCGTGCCGGCGCTCGTTGGCATAGCCGAGGGCGCGATGGAGGGTCTTTTCGAGATTGCGCGACAACATCGAAGTCAATCCTTCTACTGGTCACAGGCTCCTGGGTGCGGGTCAGTCCTTCTCCAGGGTACATTGCAACGGGTGCTGGTGCTGGCGCGCGAAGTCCATCACCTGCGTCACTTTCGATTCCGCGACTTCGTAAGTATACACGCCACAAACGCCGACGCCGCGGCGATGCACGTGCAACATGATTCGGGTCGCCTCGTCGCGGCTTTTGCCGAAGAACCGCTCGAGAATGTGCACGACAAACTCCATCGGCGTGTAATCATCGTTCAACATCAGGACTTTGTACATCGAAGGCTTTTTCGTCTTGGGCTTCGCCTTGACGATGACGCCCGTCGACGGCCCTTCGTTGCCGTTGCGTTTCTCGATATCGCTCATCGCACGAACTGCCTGATCGAACGCGACTCCACACCCCACTCTGACCATCTTGGCCATGATATTGGATGCCTGCGACGGCGTAAAAGGGGCAATTACACGCCGTCGCGCGCCTTCCGGCCGCGTCCTTAGCCTACGGTCAGCGCGTTAACAGCCTGACAAGTTCGGCGTGTGCGGCCTGGGCGCCCGCCTGCGAGCCGTTCGCCGGTCGCCGTCGGAGCAACGCAGGCCGTGAACGGCCGCGCCAGCTCGGTTAGGGTTGTTTCGACGCCGCCATCGAGAGCGGCGCCCAGGTGTCGTTGGCGAGCGCGACACCGAGCTCCGACAGACGCGCGGTGCGTTCGACCAACGCTTCGAGCGCGGTCTTCGCGAGACCGGTCTGGATCTCGATGACACGGTCGAGCGTCCGCGCGGCAAGCAATTCCATGGTCGCCGCCCCGGTCACCGCAAGGGTCTCGCGGGCACAGCCGACCGCTTCGCTGGCAATCGCCTCGACGCCGTCGGCCCAAGCCGCATTGGCCTTGAGGACCGCGTCGAAGTTCTCGCGCGATAGCGCCGCGAACTCGTCGTAATAGCCGCGTGCCGGCGCCGCGGCGGTTGTGGCCGCGCGTTTCGC
>JAGWIH010000142.1 GCA_028866355.1 Alphaproteobacteria bacterium | reverse complement strand
ACCTCGCCGGCTTGTGCCGGCGCCACAGCGACAACCAACACGAAGGCGGCAGCCAGCGCGCGACGGCTCATGCCCGATCTCATTCCTTGTTGATTGGACGGCCCCGCCGGGGCGGTTGGTGGAGCAGAGGGGGATCGAACCCCTGACCTCGACATTGCGAACGTCGCGCTCTCCCAACTGAGCTACTGCCCCGCCCGCGTGGCGCGGAATATGGGTCGCGCCCGCGCGGACTGTCAAGGCGGCCCCGCGACATCCGCTCTCCTTGCACCAGCCGGGGCCGATGGTTAGGGTTCGCCGACGCCGCGGGCGTGAGGGGAGAAAGGGGCGATGGGCAACTTCCTGGTACCGGTGATCGAGGTGATCGTCGCCCTGATCAACATTTATTGGTGGGTCGTCATCGTCGCGGCGGTGTTTTCCTGGCTCATGGCGTTCGGCATCATCGATACGCGCAATCATGCAGTGCGCACCGCGGCGGGCTTTCTCTATCGCGCGACCGAGCCCGCCTTGCGGCCGATCCAGCGCATCCTGCCCAGCTTCGGCGGCGTCGACATCTCGCCCGTCATCCTGCTGCTGATCCTGTGGTTCATCGAGATGGAGCTGCGGCAGGTCGAGGCCTATACGCTGATGCACGGTTAACCGGGTCTATGCCATTACCGTTCCGTCTCGGGCGCGACGGCGCGACGCTGGCCGTGCGCGTCACTCCAAAATCCGCGCAAAACCGCGTTCTCGGCCTGAGCGAAGAGGCTGACGGCGTCGCGCTAAGACTCGCGGTACACGCGCCGCCGCAGGCCGGCGAAGCCAATGCTGCCGTGCTCGGCCTGTTGGCGCGTCATTTCGGTCTGCGCAAAAGCGACTTGCGGATCGCGACCGGCATTACCGGACGCCGCAAGCTGGTTCATATCGATGGTGATCCCGCCGCGCTTGCGGCGCGGCTGGAACAAGGATTGAAGTCATGTCCGAAGCTCGATTGATCGACGGTAAGGCCGTTGCGGCTCGGCTGCGCGCGACGATTGCGACAGCCGCCGCGACGCTTAAGGCGGCGCACGGCGTCGTACCCGGCCTTGCGGCGGTTCTGGTCGGCGACGACCCGGCGAGCCAGGTCTACGTCAAGAGCAAGACCAAGGCGACCGACGACGCCGGCCTCAAAGGCCTGACACATCGCCTGCCGGCCACGACCAGCGAAGCCGAATTGCTGCGCTTGGTGGCGCAGCTCAATGCCGACGACGCCGTTGACGGCATCCTCGTGCAGCTGCCGCTGCCGAAGCAGATCGACGCGCAGCGGATCATCGAGGCGATCGCGCCGGCCAAGGACGTCGATGGCTTCCACGCCGAGAATGTCGGCCGGTTGTGGAGCGGCGGCAAGGCGCTGGTGCCGTGCACACCTTATGGCTGCTTGCTGCTGGCGTGCGAGAGCCTGGGCAAGAACCTGGCCGGCGCCGAAGCGGTGATTCTGGGTCGCTCCAACATCGTCGGCAAGCCGATGGCGGCGTTGCTGCTCGGCGAGCACTGCACGGTGACGGTTGCCCATTCGCGGACGCGCGACCTGCCGGCGGTAGCGCGCCGCGCCGACCTGCTGGTGGCGGCGGTCGGACGACCCGAGATGGTGCGCGGCGACTGGATCAAGCCGGGCGCGACGGTAATCGACGTCGGCATCAATCGCGTCGCCACGCCCGACGGCAAGGGCAAGCTGGTCGGCGACGTCGCTTTCGCCGAGGCACAGCGCATCGCCGGCGCGATCACGCCCGTGCCGGGCGGCGTCGGCCCCATGACCATTGCGTGTCTGCTGCGTAACACATTGATTGCGGCGTGCCGCCGGCGCGGATTGCCGGAGCCCGCGGTTTAGCCAACTGCATAAAGGAAAACCCCCTCGGGATCGCTCCCGAGGGGGCAGTGTCTCAGCGAAAGGTGACCGTCGGGCCGGTTACTGTTCCCAGGCCGGCTTGCCGAGATAGACGTTCGACGGGCTGGTCGCCATACCGGTCAAAGCACCGGCGCCGGCACCGATCGCCGCGCCTGCCAGAGGCGCGCCAACCAGCGCTCCGACCACGGCACCACCCGCCGCGCCGATACCGGCACCGGACAGGCCTCGGTCACCTGGTGACGTGCCGCAAGCCGAAAGCAACATCGCAGCCGCCACCATCACAACGCCAATACGCGAACCCATGGTTCCGTCCCCTTTTTGCTATGGGCGATCCATACAACATGGTCGCCGATCATGGCAAAAACATGGATTTTGCAGGATCAATTCGTGACCAGGATTCCTGCTATTATCCTTTTAAATCAAATATATAGATGTAAACGCCTGAATCGGGCCCAAAAGCCCCACGCACCGGCGCGGGAAACTATTTTTTCGGCCGCGGCCGCGCGCCGAGTCGCAACCGCAAGGCGTTCAGCTTGACGAAGCCTTCGGCGTCGCGCTGGTCGTAGACCTGGTCGGCCTCGAACGTCACGTGCGCCAGGCTGTAGAGGCTGTTCGGCGATTTGCGGCCAACCACGCGCGCCGCGCCCTTATAGAGCTTGAGCCGCACCGCGCCCGCGACGTTCTCCTGGCTCTTGTCGATCAGTGCCTGCAACATGAGGCGCTCGGGCGAATACCAGAAGCCGTTGTAGATGAGCTCGGCATAGCGCGGCATGAGTTCGTCCTTGAGATGCGCCGCGCCGCGGTCGAGCGTGATGCTCTCTATGCCGCGATGCGCCGCATGCAGGATGGTGCCGCCTGGCGTCTCGTAGACGCCGCGCGACTTCATGCCGACGAAACGGTTCTCGACCAGGTCGAGCCGGCCGATGCCGTGCTTGCCGCCGAGCTCATTGAGCCGGGTTAGCAGCGCCGCCGGCGACAATAACTTGCCGTCGATTGCAATCGCGTCACCGTTGGCGAATTCGATCTCGACGTATTCCGGCTTGTCCGGCGCCTTTTCCGGCGCGACCGTCCGGCTGTAGACGAACTCCTCCGGCTCGTGCCACGGATCCTCCAGTGCCTTGCCTTCCGCTGAAATATGCAGAAGGTTGGCATCGGTCGAAAACGGCGCCTCGCCGCGCTTGTCCTTGGCGATCGGAATCTGATGCCGCTCGGCATATTCGATCAGCTTGGTGCGCGAATTGAGCGTCCATTCGCGCCACGGCGCGATCACCTTGATGTCGGGCTTGAGCGCGTAATAGGTCAGCTCGAAGCGCACCTGATCGTTGCCCTTGCCGGTGGCGCCGTGCGCCACCGCATCGGCGCCCGTCGCTTCAGCGATCTCGATCTGGCGCTTGGCGATCAGCGGCCGTGCGATCGAGGTGCCGAGCAGGTATTGGCCCTCGTAGAGTGCGTTCGCCCGGAACATCGGGAAAACGAAATCGCGGACGAATTCCTCGCGCAGATCCTCGACGAAGATCTGCTTTACGCCCATGAGCTCGGCTTTCTTGCGCGCCGGCGCCAGCTCTTCGCCCTGGCCGATATCGGCGGTGAAAGTCACCACTTCGCAGCCATAGGTTTCCTGCAACCAGCGCAGGATGACGGACGTGTCGAGCCCGCCCGAATAGGCGAGCACGACCTTCTTGACGGTTTCGCGGGGCTTCTTGGTATCGGTCATGGCGGCGCAGTATCGTGGAGCGCCGCGCGCGCGGCAAGTCTAGCGGTGCGAACTAGGCGCGCGCGATCCAGCCGCCGCCTAAGACACGACCGCCGTCGTAAGCGACGCAGGCCTGGCCCGGCGCCACGCCGAAAGCAGGCTCGTCGAGGATCGCCGTACCGCGGTCGCCGTCGAGCCGCAGCGTGGCTGGAACCGGCGGCTGCGCCGAGCGCAGTTTAACCGCGACCCGAACGCCGGCGGCGGCCGGTGGCGCGGCCAGCCAATTGACCCGGTCGAACGGCACGTGGGTCGCGCCCAGGCTGGCGCGCGGCCCGACGACAACACGCCGCGTCGCGGGTTCGAGCCGGAGCACATAGAGCGGCTCCTCACCCGCAATGCCGATGCCCTTGCGCTGCCCAACGGTGAAATGGATGACGCCGTCGTGGCGGCCGAGCAGGCGGCCGGTTTCGTCGACGATGTCGCCCGGCTCCGCCGCGCCGGGCCGCAGCTTTTCAATCGCCTTGGCATAACGCCCCGACGGTACGAAGCAGATGTCTTGGCTGTCGGGCTTCTGCGCCACCGGCAGCGCGAAGCGCGTCGCCAGGGCGCGGGTTTCGTCCTTGCTGAATTCGCCGAGCGGAAAACGCAGGAAATCGAGCTGCTGGCGCGTCGTGCGATAGAGAAAATAGCTCTGGTCGCGACCGGCATCGGCCGCGCCGTGCAATTCCGGCCCGTCGGATCCCTCGACGCGGCGCGCATAATGGCCGGTGGCGAGCGCCCCGGCACCCAGGTCGCGTGCCACCGCCAGCAGATCGCGGAACTTCACCGTCTCGTTGCAGCGGACGCACGGCACCGGCGTCGCGCCAGCGAGATAGGAATCGGCGAAATCGTCGATCACGTCGGCGCGGAAGCGCTTTTCGTAATCCAGCACGTAATGCGGGATGCCGAGCGTTTCGGCGACGCGCGCGGCGTCGTGGATGTCCTGGCCGGCGCAGCACGCGCCCTTGCGGCCTGCGGCCTGGCCGTGATCGTAAAGCTGGAGCGTGACGCCGACGACGTCGCAGCCGCGCTCGACCAGCAGCGCCGCCACGGTCGAGCTGTCGACGCCGCCCGACATGGCGACGACGACGCGCGCCCCCGGAGCCAGCGCCGGATCCATCAGCCGTTCATCATGTTGCGCGTCGCCTGCGGCAGGCGGACGGTGAGACCGTCGAGCTCTTCGGTGATCACGATCTGGCAGCCGAGGCGCGACGTCTTGGTCAGTCCGAAGGCGAGATCGAGCATGTCTTCCTCGTCCTCGGTCGCGTCCTTCAGCAGTTCGTACCATTCGGGCTCGACGACGATGTGACAGGTCGAGCAGGCCAGCGAGCCTTCGCACGCGCCTTCGATGTCGACGTCGTTGCGATGGGCGATTTCCAGAACCGACAGACCGATCGGCGCATCCACCGTCTTACGGGTGCCGTCACGTTCGATAAACGTCATCTTAGGCATCAGATCCGATCCACCATCCGTTCAAGATCGCGGCGAGGTTATACCAACCGCCGGCGACAAATCTTCGGCTATCCGCGCCGCACCCAATGCAGCCGCGTCCGCCCCGGACTCGTTCCCGGCCGCCGCCCGTTGCGTCACCACGCGCAAAACGGTCAACCCGGCCGCCTTGGCCGCGGTTTCGAGCGCCACACCGGCGCGTCCGTCAGGTGTCGCGATCACGGCGTGCGTCACCGGCCGCGCCAGCTGCTTTTCCGCCCGTGCCCGCAGCGCCAGCAGCATCGCATCGAGCGCCTGCCCGTTCGTCGTCAGCCGCCGCGCGCCGTCGGCGCCGGGCAGGATTTCGGCATTGCCGCCAAGCGCAATCGCCACCGCGGCCGACAAAGCCGCCAAGTCGATGCCGACCGCGGCGCCCGGCCCATCGGCCGCGAGCGGAGCGCCCTCGGGCTCCTCGATCTGGAACAGCTTCATCGCCGGAAATTGGGATTTAGACGTGGAACGATTCGCCGCACCCGCACCGGCCTTTTTCATTCGGATTACGGAAGGTGAAGCCGGATTGGATCTTATCCTCGACGTAGTCCATCTCGGTGCCGATGATGAACATGGACGCCTTGGGATCGATCAGGATCGTGACGCCCTTGTCTTGCACGACCTCGTCGAGCTTGCCCTTCTCGTCGGCGTATTCGAGCGTGTAGGTCAGGCCGGAGCAGCCGCGGCTGCGCACGCCGATGCGGATGCCAGCCGACGGCTTACCGCGTTGCGCCAGCAGCGCCTGAATGCGCTTGGCGGCCGAGTCAGTCACCGACATCGCCTGTCTCAAAGCCATGCAAACCTCCAACCCTTATGTAATGCCGGCGGCGTGGCTTGTCACCCGGTCGCCGGCGCGCAGCCGCAGAACGGCCGCCGCCAAGGTGTCCACGGCAAAATCGACTTCAGTGGCGGTGGTGAAGCGACCGAGCCCGATGCGCAGCGACGACGACGCCAGTTCTTCGCCAAGACCGAGCGCGCGCAGGACATAAGACGGCTCGACCTCGGCGGCGGTGCAGGCCGAGCCGGTGGATAGCGCCAGGCCCGGGCTGGCAGCGATCAGATCGATCGCCTTAAGGCCCGGAAAACTCAGGTTGAGGTTGCCCGGCAAACGCCGCTCGGTGTTGCCGTTGAGCACGACATCCGGGACCTTGGCGCGCAGCCCGGCCAGGAACCGCGTCCGCAAGGCCAACAGGCGCTGCGCCTCGCCCAACATCTCCGCCTTGGCCAAGGCAGCAGCCTG
>JAGWIH010000141.1 GCA_028866355.1 Alphaproteobacteria bacterium | reverse complement strand
CTGCATCGGACGCTTGCCATTGTGCCGCGACACTATGATGTGCGCCGCATCAACAACCTGCCGCCGGCCGAGGTCACGCCACCGCCGGAGACGCTGGCGCGCATCAAGCAGGAAGCGGCCGAAATCGATCAGGCCTTCGCGCGGCAAAGCGACAGCGTCGCTTTCGAGACGCCCCTCGAATGGCCCGTGACCGGGATGATCACCGGCGTTTATGGCAGCCAGACCTTTCTCGACGGCCAGCCGCGACAGCCGCATCTCGGCGTCGACATCACCGCGCCCGCCGGCACGCCGATTAAGGCGGCCGCCGCCGGTACCGTCACACTGGCTAAAGCCGGTCTCTATTTCACCGGCGGCACCGTCATCATCGATCACGGCTACGGCCTGTCGACGCTTTACGTCCATCTGCAAAACATCGCCGTACGCGCCGGCGATCGCGTGACACAGGGTCAGATCATCGGCGAGCTTGGCGCGACAGGGCGCGCCACCGGTCCGAATCTGCATTGGGGACTCGTCTGGGGCGAAGTCCGGCTCGATCCGGCGCTCGCCGCCGGCCCGATGCCGCAGTCGGAACCCGCTAGTCCGGCCAGCGCCGGTGCAGCCAGAACCATTGCTCCGGCCGCCGCCGAACCCATCCTTCCACCGCCGCATTGACGGCGGTCATCAGCTGTTTCACGTCAGCTTGGCTGTCGCCCGTTCGCGGCACCGGAATGGGTGGATCGGCGACGAAACGGAACGTTGCGCCGTGCACGCGCTCGACGCGACACGGCAACACAACGCAATCGTAACGCAATGCCAAACGCGCCAACGCCGGCGCGGTCATCGCATCGCGGCCGAAGAACGGCACCGCAATGCCGTCGTTCATTTTTTGATCGACCAGCATGCAAATATGTTTGCCTTCGGCTAGCGCGCCGATGGCGCGTCGTGCGGCGACGCCACCCTTCGGAACTAGCTCGCTGCCGACGACGCCGCGCGCCTCGTTGATGATTTCGTCGACGAACGGATTGTTGGCGGCGCGATAGATCTCGAGGACGTCGAGCCCGGCCTGCGTCGCCGCCAGCGTCGCGATCTCCCAATTGCCGAAATGCGCCGAGAAGAAAATGAAACGCATCTCGGGCGCGCGCGCATCGACGATTTCGCGAAACCCCTCGACCGTGACGCGGCGGCCGGGCTCGTACAGCTTGAACTTGTCGAGATGCGGATATTCCGCGACGACCCGGCCGAGGTTATCCCACATGCCGCGCACGATGCGGCGAATGTCGGCATCGGAAAGGTCGGGCAGGGCGCGCCGCAAATTGAGCCGCGCCCGTTTGCTGATGCCCAGTGCCGGTCCGATGCTGCGCGCCAGAAAACCGCCGACGGCAGATGCCGCGTCGACCGGCAAGAGCCGGAAAAAAGCGAAGGCGACGCGCGCCAACAACCCTTCGGTCCAATCGCGCACGTGCTTGACGCCGGTGCGCTCAGCCATGCGCCGTCCGTTTGAGTGCGCAGTCGAGCAAGCGGTCGAGCGCCGCTTCGTCGCGCCAGCCGATGGCCAACGGCAGATATCGGACGCGCGTCCGCCAAACCGGCGCAAGGCGCACCCAGTCTTTTTCCGTGGTCATCAGCGTTGCGCCCGCTTTTTGCGCCGTGTTGGCGAGCGCCGTCAGCTCGCTCTCGCTGTAGAGATGGTGGTCGGGAAAGCCGTGCCTCGCGATGATCCGCGCATCAGTCTTGGCGAAATGATCGAAGAATTTCTGCGGCCGGCCGATACCGGCGAACAATACGAAGGCCCGGCCGGCAATGTCGGCCGTCGGCGTCACTGGCTCGGCCTGCAGGACCGGGGTCGCGCCGAGCCATGTCGCGGCGCCGGTCCGGTCGTCGCCAAGCATGATCGCCGCATCGGCGCGCGCCAAGCCGCGCGCGATGCCTTCGCGTAACGGTCCGGCCGGCATAACGCGTCGGTTGCCAAAGCCATAACCGCCGTCGAACACGACGAGCGAGAGGTCCTTGGCGAGCGTCGGGTTCTGCAGTCCGTCATCCATCACGATCGCCTCCGCGCCGGCCGCCGCGGCCGCCCGGGCGCCCGCGGCGCGGTCGCGTGCCACCCAAGTCGGCACGCCGCGCGCCAGCATCAAGGGCTCGTCGCCGACCGCGGCCGCGTCGTGCCGCGCCGGATCGACTTGAACCGGTCCCGGCAACGTGCCGCCGTACCCGCGGCTCAGAACGTGCGCAGCGACGCCGCGCCTGATCAGCCGGCGCGCCAGATCGGCGACGACGGGCGTCTTGCCGGCGCCGCCCGCCACCAGATTGCCGACGCAGATCACTGGCACCGGCGCGCGTTCGGCGCGGACCCCGGCGCGTCGCATCATTCCGGCGGCACCGTAAAGGCAACCGAGCGGCGCCAAGAGCAGCGACAACGCGCCGCGCCGCGCCCAGAAATCAGGCGCGCTTGGCGGCATGGGGCGCGAGCCGGTCGAGCCACGGCGCGATGCGCTTCATCACGGCGTCCAGCACCGCCTGATTGTCGGCGGCGATGCCGGCGGCGGCGGCGGCGCGCGCGGCACGCTCCACTGGATCATCGATCAATCGGCCGACGGCCGCAGCGAGCGCCTCGGCGTCATCGACCTGAATCGATGCGCCGGCGGCGGCCAATGCTTCGGCCGCGCCGGCCGTGTTGCTCATATCGGGTCCGTGCAGGATGGCGCAATCGAGTAGCGCCGCCTCGATCGGATTATGGCCGCCTTTGGGTGTGAGCGAGCCGCCGATGAAGGCGATGCCGGCGAGGCGATAAAAAAGGCCAAGCTCGCCCAGCGTGTCGGCCAGATAAACGTCAGCGCCGCGATCGATGCGCTCGTCACGCGAACGGCGTACGACGCGGAGACCTTGTGCTTCCAGCAGCAGGCCGATCTCGCCGCTGCGTGCCGGATGGCGCGGCGCGATGATCGTCAGCAGGTTGGGATGTTTGGCGCGCAGCCGCCGATGGACCAGCGCCGCGGCGTTTTCTTCACCGGGATGGGTTGAGGCCGCGAGCCAGATGGTGCGGCCGGCGAGTCCCGCCGCCAATCGCGCGAGTTCGCCTTGATCGACAGGTAGCGGCGCGGCCGCCGCCTTGAGATTGCCGACCGACGTTGCGCCGGCGGCGCCGAGCTGTTTCAGCCGCGCGGCTTGCGCGTCGTCCTGCGCCAGGCAGAGATCGAAGCTCGCCAACAGCGGCGCGATCAATCCCGGCAGACGCTGCCAACCGTGAAACGACTTCGCCGACATACGGCCGTTAAGCAGCAACAGCGGCACGCCAAAACGGTTAGTCTCGGCGATCAGGTTGGGCCACAGCTCGGACTCGACCCACAGCGCCAAATCCGGCCGCCAATGTTCGAGGAAGCGCCGGACGTAGGCGCAGCGATCGACCGGCACATATTGGTGCCAGGCGCGATCGCCCGGCAAGCGATTGGCGAGAAGCCGCGCCGACGTCACCGTGCCGGTGGTGACGAGCACCGACAGATGCGGACGCTCGACCAGCAGACGGTCGATCAGCGACAGCATCGACACGGCTTCGCCGATGCTGGCGGCGTGCACCCAGACCAGCGGACCGGCCGGCCGCGGCAGCGATGCGATGCCCTGGCGCTCTGCGAACCGTTCTGGGTCCTCTTTGCCGCGCGACATGCGGTGCGCCAAATAGAGCGCGACCAGCGGCCCGAGCGCTGACGTGCCGCCCCGGTAAAGCGAAAGCAGCCGACTCATCCGTGACCGTTCTGGCGCTGCATGCGACGCAGCGTCTGGCGTGATTGGGTTCCGGGCGACACCTGCTCGCGGCCGACGCGGCGATCGGCTTCCGCGGTGATCGCGTTGAGCCGCTGCTCGATGCGCGCGCGACAGCGCTCGACGCCGGCATCGTCGAGCTCGACGGGCACTTCGATCGGCGTGTCCCAGATGAACGCCCCGCGCGAGAATGGCAACGGCAGGTGGAAGCGATCCCAGGTGTCGAGAATGCGCCGCCGCTGCGTGGCATAGGCCAACGGCACGATTGCGACGCCGGCGAGCCGCGCCACGGCGACGATTCCGGCCGAGGCGCGCATGGCGGGACCGTCGGGCCCGTCGGGCGTGATGCCGACGCATTCGCCGGCTTTCAGATAGCGCACCATGCCGCGCAACGCCGATGAGCCGCCGGTGGTCGTCGAGCCGGCGATCGAATCGATGCCGAAATGGCGTACCGCGTCGGCGATGATGCGTCCGTCACGGTGCCCGGAAATGAGCATGTGAATCGGCACGCCGCGCTGCCAGGCGCAGGGCATCATCAAGAGGCGGCCATGCCAGAAGGCCAGGATGAATGGCCGCTGCGCGGCATGGAGCGCTGCGGGAATCGCTTCGCCTTCGACCGTCCACGCGCCCGTCGCGTGCACCAGCCGGATATAGAGCGACACCAGCCAGCACAGGAAACGCCGCACACCGTCCCGGCGCAGGACGCGCTTCGCCCAGCCCATGCGCTAAGACGCCCGGATGGCGCGCGGCGCCGGCTCGGCCACGGCCTGGTCGGCGAATTGCAGCGCGTAAAGCCGCGCATAGGCGCCCTGCTGGCGCAGCAGTTCGGCGTGCGTGCCGTGCTCGACGACGCGTCCGCCGTCGATCACGTAGATCAGGTCTGCGCCGGTCACGGTCGATAGACGATGGGCGATCACCACCGTCGTGCGGCCTTGCATCAGCGTGTCCAATGCCGCCTGCACGTGGCGTTCGGATTCGGCGTCGAGAGACGACGTGGCCTCGTCCAGCAGGAGGATCGGCGCATCCTTGAGCATGGCGCGGGCGATGGCGATGCGCTGACGCTGGCCGCCCGACAATTTGACGCCGTGCTCGCCGACCATGGTGTCGTAACCCTGCGGCAATCGGCGGATGAAATCGTCGGCCGCGGCGGCCTTGGCGGCGGCGATGATCTCGGCGTCGGCAGCGCCCACGCGACCATAGGCGATGTTGGCCTTGATGGTGTCGTCGAACAGCGTGATTTCCTGGCTGACCAGCGCCATCGCACCGCGCACGCTGGCAAGCGTGACCTCGCGCAACGGCTGGCCGTCGATCGTGATGCTGCCGGTGGTCGCATCGTGGAAGCGCGGCACCAGGTTCAGGATCGTCGACTTGCCGGCGCCCGAGGAGCCGACCAGCGCGACCCGCTTGCCCGCCGGCACGGTCAATGAAACGCCGCGCAGCGCGACGGCGCCGTTGGCATAGCTGAATTGCACGTCATGAAAGCGGATCTCGCCGCCTTTGACCGCCAGCGGCTTGGCGTTCGGTGCATCGATGATCGTCGGCTCGGTGTCGAGGACGGCGAAAATGCGCTGCGCTGCCGCCATGCCTTCCTGGAGGCTGGCATTGATCCCGGCCAGGGTTTTTACCGGCTGATAAGCGAGCAGCAAAGCTGTGACGAACGAGAAGAAGGTTCCGGGCGTCCGCGCGCCGACCAAGACCTGGTGGCCGCCATAAAGGATGACCAGCGCCACGGCGATGCCACCGAGCGTCTCCATCAGCGGCGAGGCGACGGCACGGATGCGCGCAGCGCGGTTCACCAGCTTGACGATGTTGCGGATTATTTGGCGCACGCGCGAGATCTCGTACGTCTCCATCCCATAGGCCTTGACGTGTCGTGCGCCCTGGAACGTCTGATTGAGCAGCGTCATGAATAGACCAACCTCGGCCTGGGTGTTGGCCGAGACGCGCCGCATGCGCTTGCCGATGCTGATCAGCGGCCGAACGGCGAGCGGAAACACCACCATTGCCACCAGCGCCAGGCGCCAATCCTGATAGAACATGAGCGCGCCGAGGAACAATGCGGTCACCGCGTTCTTGCCGATGTTGGCGAGAATGTCCGTTGCCGCTGCGCGCAACATGACGGCGTCGGTGGTGAAGCGCGAGATCAGCGTCCCGGTTGGATTGGCGTGAAAGAAGGCAAGGTCATTGCGCATCATGCGCGCGAACAATGCAGCCTGAACGTCGCCGACGACGCGCTGGCCGACGTTGGTCATCAGCACGGTTTGGCCGTAATTGGCGAAGCCCTTGATAAACGCGAGCACGACAATCGCCGCCGGAATCACCAGCAGTAGCTTCGCGTCGTGTGCAACGAAGACGCGGTCGAGCATCGGCTGCATCAACCAGGCGTTGGTCGCGGTTGCGCCGGCCATCAGACCCATGCAAACGAGCGCGAGCGCCAGACGGCCGACATAGGGACGCACGAATTGACCGATCATCCGGCGTAGCAGCGGCAGGGTGGCCGACTGCCGCTTCGCGGCGTCGCGCGACGTAGCATCGATACTCAAGCGACCGGAATCCTCTGTAAAACCCGGGGTTTAGGGCGCGAT
>JAGWIH010000140.1 GCA_028866355.1 Alphaproteobacteria bacterium | reverse complement strand
TTGTCGATGGCGCGGATGCGCGCGTGCGCGCGATCGGCGCGGCGGAAGGCGGCGTGCAGTTGGTTGGCAAGATTGTGATCGGCGGTATAACGGCCGCTGCCGGTGAGCAGCCGGAAATCCTCGCGCCGTCCCAGAAACCGCTCGCTCATGCCGAAGGCCCCCGTTCTTACGTGAGCTTTATATCAGGCGAAGCGGCAACGCGCGCGGGTGGCGCGTGGCGGTCCGGTCTCGGCGGATTATTTTACCAATATGCTTTTGAGCGCATCGCGCAGCGGCGGCACGGCGCCGACCGCAAAACCGGCGAGCAGGGCGGCGCCAATTGCGCCCGCGGTGTGCTCGCTGGCGAGCCCGGTCAGTTCGCGGCTCAGCCGCGTGGCCAGCGGCTCATTCGCCGTGCGATGCGCGCGCGCGGCAAGCACGACGACCAGCGCGATGATCAGGCCGACGGCGAGCAAGATACCCGCCGTCGCGAGCGCCGCCAGCGGCGGCGCCAGCCAGGTCTGCAAGGCGAGATCGAGGGCGACGCACAGAAACACCGCGGCTACGCCAACGAGAACCGCGATCACCAGTAGACCGGCAGCAGCGAGTGTCAGGCGGGCGACCAGGCGGTCCATGGGTTCGGCGTCACGTGCGACGGCCGGTAAACAGCAGTCCGAGCAGCATCCCGATCGAGAATGCCGACACCAGCGCGGTGAGCGGCTTCTCCTCGATCTGCTGCGACAGGCTTTCGGCCATGCCTTTGGCTTCGGACCATGCCTTGTCGGCGGTATCACTCACGCGGCCGACGGCTTCGGCTTTGCCGGCACGAACGACGCCACGCACGCTATCGGCGAGCCCGGCGAGATCGTTTTGAAGCTGGCGAATTTCGGCGCGTAGGTTTTCGACCTCGGAATGCATGTTGGGATGTGTGGTGTCGGGCATGATCGCCATCCTTTGGGTTGGCTGATGTCGTGAATTAGCTCCGGCGCTCGATTGCAACGAAGAGCGCCAGTGTCGCTACGGCGAGACCGGCGAACCAGATCAGGTCCGGCACGCCGCTCATTTCGGGAAGACGCAAGGGGCCGCGCGCGCCGACCGGGAGGATATTCGCCTTGATCCAGTCGAACGACAGCGCAAACAGGACGGCGCCGCCGATCATGCCGACCACGGTGGCGAGAGCGTGCAGGCTGCCGCCACCGAGCGCGGCGAGGCTGGTGCCGGGGCAATAGCCGCCGATCGCCATGCCGACGCCAAATACCGCCGCGCCGAGGCCGACGCCGAGCAGATTGGCCGGCTTGATGTGGTAGGCGGCAAGGCCGCCCTGGTGCAGCAGCAGTACGCCGACGCCGCCGACGATAATCGCCGTCAGCAGCACCTTGATAACTGTGTAATCGCGCAGGCGAAATTGGTTGACGATGACGTTGGCGTCGGCGACATGCCCGCGATAGAGCAGCCAGCCGAAGGCGAAGCCGAACAGCACGCCGAGTGGCAGGGTCACGAGTCCGGTTAGGGGTAATGTCATGGCGGCTCTCCCGGTTCAGTGGTTCTTGCCGTAAACGATCCGCGCCGTGACGATGCCGGCGGCAAAGATCACGACGGTGAAGATCCAGCTCGACAGCGCAAGCTGCATGCCGCCGGAGAGGGCATGGCCGCTGGTGCAGCCGCCGGCGAGACGCGCGCCGTACATGATGAGCACGCCGCCAATGAACGCGCCGAAGAAGCGCTTGGCGACCGAGGAACCGAAGCGCTCGCGCCAGACTTGGGGCACGGTCTCGAACCGGAAGCGGCCGGTGCCGAGCGCCGCAACGAACCCGCCGAGCACGACGCCGATGAGCAGAAGCGAGCCGTAATTGATTCGCGGCGGCAGGGATTTCCAGTAGCTGTTCTGGGCGACCGCGTCTGCGCCGATGAACGGCATGGCGAGATAACCTGCCGCCGAGGAAAAAGCGGTGGTGATGCCGAGCGGGTCGTCGACGACGACAAACGCCAGCCAACTCAGAATGCCGATGCCGATGCCGGCCCAATAGGGAGCCCAGTCGATATTGCCGGCGCGCGTAACGCTGCGCCGCGGAAACTGCACGTTCGTGACCATGGCGATCCTCCGATGCGTGGAGACGACGTCATGGTAAGGCGCTGCGGCGAATCCGGATTGACCTGGATCAAGGCCGGGAGCGGGCGGAAATCCTCAAGACAACGGCGCCGACGGCGCCGCTTCGAAACGCACCGGTCCGCTCGGCGGCCGGACGCGATAGACCCGGATCAACAGCCATGCCTGCGCCAGGACTGCCGGCAACGCGAGCAGGATGGTGGCTTGCGGCGACATTCCGCCGAGGCAGAGGAGCGCGGCGGCCAGGCTGACGCCGATGCCGCCGGCGTCCCATCCGCCTTCGGCGGCGAACTGGAACCGGAAGGAGCAGGGCGATGCCTTCGACAAATTGTAGAAAGCGGTCATCAGCACCGGCACATACATGCCGCCGAGCACCGTCGTGACAAGCGCGACGGCGATCACCGCCGTTGGCGACGATGCACAGAAGGTGCGCAGCAGCACACCGGTGCTCAGCATTGCGGCGTTGAAGGCGATGACGCGCCGCGCGTGGCCCAAATCGATAAACCGGCCGAGCACGACGCAACCGAGCGCACCAGCCAGCGCCGCCAGCGCCAGCACGCCGCCGAACTGGTCGAAGCGCGATTGCAGCGCGCGGAACACGGTGATGTCCCAGGCCAGCGAGGCGCCGGAGATCATCCAGCCGTCGGCGACGAACAGGCGAACGCCGCTCCACGCTGCCGCATAGGCGCGACGCGGCGATTGGCGCGCCACGGGCGGCTGACGCACGGCGAACAACGGCACCGCCGCCAGCGTCTGCACCGCGGAGGCGGTGCCGAACGCAACCCACGGCCCGAACCGCGTCAGCATGACGCCGCCGACGGCGGGACCGAGCACGGCGGCGATGCCCATCAGCACTTGGCGCACGCCGACTTGGCTGCCGCGATATTCGTGATCGCCAAGCGTGGCGAAGAAGGTGTGGTAGGACGGCCAATAAAATACGCCGGCGAGCGCGCCAACGACGCAGAACAGCACCAGCGTCGCGTCCGCGCCATGCACCAATCCCACCGCCGGATATTGCAGCGCCGTGAGCAGCGTGCCGATCACCAGCGTGAATCGCAGGCCGATCGTGGGCGCGATGAGCAGCACCAGCGGTCGCAGGACGAAACGCATGGCCAGAACGCCGGCGGTGGCGAGGAACAACACCGACGGCGCGAGTCCGCCGCGCAGCAGATAGACGCCGAAGAACGTGCCCGACATGCACCACGCGAGTTGCTGAAGCGCGGTGTGGACGGCGAGACGATTGACGGCGCGGTTGGCGAAGAACATCGATGGCGCGAGCGTATAACACAGCCGCACGGCGATGGCGCGCCGATCGTCGGTCGTCATCGTCCTGAATCAAAAATGCCATCATTCCGCAACCGGCCTGCGCCACAGTCGTGCCCGTGCTCGATTCACAGCTTTTCGGCGCGCCGGCTCGAGATCAGGACGAATCATCCCGCGCGCTCCCTGCCGCCGGTCTCGCGGCGGCGGATTCGGCGCGCGCCGGCAAGCGCATCCTGGTGCTCTATACCGACAGCGGTTACGGCCACGTCGCCACGGCGCGCGTGCTGCGCGAATATTTGGGCGCCGAGCGGCCGTGGCGAATCGAAACCGTCGACGTCTATCGTGAAATCCTCACCGGACTCGACCCGTTCCGCGCGCTGACCGGCATGTCGGGCCCGGATATCTACAACGAGTACGCCCTGCGCCGCGGCCATACGCGCGTGCTGTGGCCGGTGATCGCCGCGGGCTCGTCGGTCGCCATCCGGCTCGGCTCGCCGTTCGTGGTGCGGCAGCTCTCGGCGTTCCTGCGCACGCAGCGGCCCGATATGGTCATCTCGGTGATGCCGCTGATCAACGCCGCCGTTGCCGCCAGCCTGCGGCAGCTCGGCGGCGCGATTCCGTTCATCACCATCGTCACCGATTTCTGCGAGCCGATGCACGCCGCCTGGATCCAAAACGTCGACCAGTATGTCGTCTGCGGTACGGAGAAATGCCGCGAGCAGGCGCGCCGTTTCGGCCTGCCGCCCGAGCAGATCATCGCCGCCAAGGGGCTGGTGCTGTCGCCTAAATTTCACGCGATGGCGCAGACCAGAACGCCGGCGAGCGCCGCCGTTGCGCGCACGACGCTGGGTCTGGCGCCCGACCGCCTCACCGGCCTGATGATGTTCGGCGGCCGCGGTGCGGATCGCATGTTCGATTTCGCGGCTGCGATCGAGGCAAGCGATCTGCCGGTGCAGATGATCTACGTCTGCGGCACCAATCACGAAATCGCCGACGACATCACGGCGCTGCCGGCGCGGCGGCCGCGCCACGTCATCGGCTTTTCCGACGCCATCGAACGCTATATGGCGGCGAGCGATTTCTTCGTCGGCAAGCCGGGACCGGGCGCGATCTCGGAGGCGATGGTCATGGGCTTGCCGATGATCCTCGAGGTCGGCGCACGACTTCTGGCCCAGGAGCGCTACAACGCCAACTGGGCGCAGGCGGTCGGCGCGGCGTTGTCGTTCCGCAATGTCGAAGGCCTGTGCGCGGCGATCGCGGCGCTGAACGATCCGGCGCGGCTCGCCGCGATGCGCCGCGCGCTGGCGCAACAGCCGAACAGCGCGATTTTCGATCTGCCCGCGCTGCTTGACGGAATTTTCAGCGCGCGCCGCGCGACCGCGAGCGCCTGACGGCCGGAACAGGGGATTTCGCAAGCTGCGCGTCGATCATGGCGGCGGCGGCGTCGACAACCGCCCGCGCCGGGCCGCGATGGCCGAAGGTCAACGCGCTGGCATAGGCGCCTTCGAACAAGAGCGTGAGCTGATCGGCGAGCCGCGCCGGCGAGCGCGCGCCGACCGCCTTGGCCAAGGCACGAAAACGCCGCCGCATTTCACGTTTGTTGGCTTCCGCGACGTGGCGGGCCGGATGATCGGGTGCGGGAAATTCACACGCGGCGTTGGTGAAGGGGCAGCCCCGCCAGCCCACGCGCAGCGCACGCTTGCGCATCGACGCCGTGAGCGCCAGGAGCTGTCGCCGCGGATCGCCGGGATGGCGCGCGACGACGCGATCCCACCAGTCCCAATAAAGACCCGAACGTCGCGCGAGATAGGCGGCGATCAGCTCATCCTTCGACGGAAAGCTGCGATAAAGGCTCATTTTGGCGACGCCAGCCGCGGCGATCACCTCGTCGATGCCGACCGTGTGAATGCCGCGCCGGTAGAAGAGGTCGTTCGCCGTGTTCAGCAGCCGGTCGCGCGGCGAAACCGCGGCGCCCGCGTCGGGCGTCCGCGCCACGATTTCGTCTGCCTGGGTTGCGCGCATCGCAACTTGACCTGATACAGACCTGTCTGTACCGTGTCAAGGTAAGAGACAAGTCTGTCTCAACTTGCGACTTTGGCGCGGGGGATTAGGACGACGATGTCGAAGGCACTCGCGCGAATCGTCGGCGGACGTTTCCATTACGGCTGGATCGTCGTCGGCGTGATCTTCGTCGCGCTGCTGGCAGCGGCCGGCGTGCGCGCGACGCCGGGCATTCTCATCGTTCCGTTGCAGGATGCGTTCGGCTGGAGCCGCGCGACGATCTCGTTGGCCATCGCGATCAACCTGTTGCTTTACGGCCTGATGGGACCGTTCGCGGCGGCGCTGGTGCAGAGCATCGGCGTGCGCCGCACGATCCTGGGCGGCTTGGCAGTGCTTGCCGTCAGTGTCGCGGCGAGCACTCTCATGACCGCATCGTGGCAGCTCATTCTCACCTGGGGCGTCTTGGTCGGGCTCGGCTCCGGTATGATCGCGCTGGTGTTAGGCGCGGCGGTGGCCAACCGCTGGTTCACGACCCACCGCGGCTTGGTGATGGGCATCTTTTCGGCATCGAGCGCCACTGGCCAGCTCGTCTTCCTGCCGATGTTGGGATGGGTTGTCGAACACGGCGGCTGGCGTGCCGTCGCCTGGATCGTGGCGTCCGCGGCGGCGGCGATCGTGCCGCTGGTCTGGCTGCTGCTGCCCGAGCAGCCGCATGACGTCGGCGCCATACCTTACGGCGCGAAGACCGATCAGCCGTCGGTCGCGCCGCACGCATCCAATCCGGTCGGCGTCGCGTTCGGCGCGCTCGGCGTCGGCGTCCAGTCGCGCGACTTCTGGCTGCTGTCCGCCAGCTTCTTCGTCTGCGGCGCCAGCACCAACGGTCTGATCGGCACGCATCTGATCTCCTATTGTCTCGACCAAGGCATTCCCGAAGTGCACGCCGCCAGCCTGCTGGCGCTGATGGGCATGTTCGATCTCGCCGGCACGACGCTCTCGGGCTGGCTCACCGACCGCTACGACAGCCG
>JAGWIH010000139.1 GCA_028866355.1 Alphaproteobacteria bacterium | reverse complement strand
TGGTGCAGGAAGCGGCCGAGAAATTCGGCAGCCAGTGCATCGTCGTCGCCATCGACGCCAAGCAAGCCGCTGCAGGCAAGTGGGAGGTCTTCACCCACGGCGGCCGGCGCGCCACCGGCATCGACGCCGTGGAATGGGCGAAGCGCATGGCGGCCGCCGGCGCCGGCGAGATCCTGCTGACCTCGATGGATCGCGACGGCACCCAACGCGGCTTCGATATTCCGCTGACGCGCGCCATCGCCGATGCCGTGCCGATTCCGGTGATCGCATCGGGCGGCGTCGGCGCGCTATCGCACCTGGTCGAAGGCGTGCGCGACGGCCATGCCAGTGCCGTGCTCGCCGCGTCGATCTTCCACTTCGGCACCTTCCGCGTCGCCGAAGCCAAGGCGGCGTTGGCGGCCGCCGGGATCGCGGTCCGCCGTTAGCCGGCCTTGCGCTCGAGCGCGGCGCGGATTTCGTCGGTCATCCGCTTGACGATGTCGAGCACCCGCTGTTGCGCTTCCGGCGAGGCGCCGCGCGTTTCGCGGACGACCGATCGCAGCGCGTGCCACGCGGCCCGCAGCGCGGACCGGTCGTCCTCTTCGACCGCCTCGCCGGCGAAGAAGCGGCGCATGCGGTCCATCTTGTGGGCGATGCGCTCGAACTGCGCGAGCATCGTCTTCACCGCTTCGCGGTTCTTGTCGAGCTCAGCCTTGCCGCTGTCGGTGATGCGATAGAGCTTCTTGTTGCCGTCGGCCTCAACCGCGGCGTGGCCCAGCTCTTCAAGATAGGTCAGCGCCGGATAGACCATGCCGGGGCTCGGCGCGTAAAAGCCGCCGGTGCGTTCGGTCAGTTCCTTGATGAGATCGTAACCGTGGCGCGGCTGCTCTTCGAGCAGCGCCAGGATAAGAAGTTGCAGTTCGCTGCTGCCGAGCTTGCGGCCGGCGCTGACGCCGCGCGGGCCGAAGCCGCCGCCTTCCTCGACCCACCAACTAAACCGGCCGTGGCCGTGACGATGGCGCATGAAGCGGCGGCCGCCATGCGCGAAACCCATACAACCATGATGCATACTGGTACTCCGCTATTACAAAAAACGTATCGTACGATATATCTTAAGCCTAGTGTCGTCAAGGTCGAAAGCGCGGCCCAATCCGCGCCCTGCGGCTTGCAATCGAACTGGAACCTGTCAGAAATCGCCCGAGTGTTGCGAGGCAGGCTATGAGCGACATTGACGGCACGATTCTCGATCGACTCTTCGGCGTGATCGCCGCGCGGCGCGGCGCCGATCCGGCGACGTCCTACACCGCCAAGCTGCTGCGCGACGGCAAAGGCGCCATCGCCAAAAAGCTCGGCGAAGAAGCCTTCGAAACCGGTATCGAAGTGATCAAAGGCGACCGGGTTCGCCTGACCGCCGAAAGCGCCGACCTGCTCTATCATTTGCTGGTGGCCTGGGCCGATGCCGGAATTGCGCCGGCCGAGGTGTGGCGCGCGCTCGAGGCGCGCCAAGGCCGCTCCGGCATTGCCGAAAAACAATCCCGCGGCGGCAACTGATATGGCCTATGACCGCAACAACATCTTCGCCCGCATCCTGCGCGGCGAAATCCCGTGCCAAAAAGTCTATGAGGACGCGCATGTTCTGGCGTTCAACGACATCCGGCCGCAAGCGCCGGTCCACGTCCTGGTGATTCCCAAAGGCGAGTACGTGTCGTTCGACGATTTCGCCGCCCAGGCGCCGGCGGCCGAGCAAGCGGCCTTCGTCGCGGCGGTCGGTAAAGTGGCGCGGCAGCTCGGCGTGGCCGAAAACGGCTATCGGATCCTGGCCAATCACGAGAAAGACGCCGGCCAGGAAGTGCCGCACTTCCATGTTCATATTTTCGGCGGCAAGCGCCTTGGCCGCATGTTGCCCCGCGAATAGGCCGGAATTTCCGGGACGCCATTTTTTGGCGCTTTGTTAACCATAAAATTCCGCACGTTTACCAAGGAAAACTGCGGCTTTCACGCCCCATCTGGTCTAAAGTTTTAGGCGCTTTAGTCGAAAATTAACCATAAACAGCGTCTAATCCGCGTCACGTAGACCGAGGATTCGATGGTGGCCGACGCCTTGATTCATCCGGTGCTGGACTCGCTGCTGCGCTATTGGAACGACAAGCGCGGCGCCGAACGTCTCATGCCCGAACGCAAGGAAATCGACCCGCTCGAAATGGGCGCGCGTCTGTTGCCGCATTTGCTGCTGTGCGATCTCTTCGATCGCGGCAACCGTATCCGCTTCCGGGTCGTCGGCACCAATATCGTCCGTCGCTGGGGCTTCGAGCCGACGGCGAAATATCTCGACGAAGACCTCGGCCCCTATTTCGCGACGCTGGGCGAACTGCACCATGTCTGCTTCGCCGAGCGCGCGCCGGTCTATTCGGTCAGCACGTTCCGGTGGGGCGTCAACCGCGAGCTCGAGGCGCATCATCTCCTGCTGCCGCTGAGCAAGGGCGGCTTCGAGCCGACGATCGCCCTGGCCGGCATCGCGTTCCGCTCGGACGAAGTCTTTCCGCCGCAAATTCGCAACCTGAACGGCGTCGCGCGCTTCGACGAGCGTCATCGCTCGATCGGCGATCCGTCCGAAGGGCTCGCGCGTCGCGCCGGCGTCAGCGGCCGCAACGTCGCTTAAGTCTTCGCCTCGCACGGCGGCGAAAGCCCGATCTCGGCCTTCGCCCGTGCGACGCAAGAGCCTTCAAAATTAGATTTCGATCTGGCCGCCGAGCTCGACGACCCGGTTCGACGGAATGCGGAAGAATTCCGTCGCATTGATCATGGTCGCCTGCAGGAAGATGAACAGCCGCTTGCGCCAGCGCCAGAACCGCGGCGTCGAGGCGCTGACCAGGATTTTCTCGCGGCCGATGAAGAACGAGGTTTCCATCAGGTTGAACTTGAGCCGCATGAGCCTGAGTTGCGCCAGCGTGCGCGGGATGTTGGGCTCGTCCATGAAGCCGTAACGCACCGTCACGGTGTGGAAATTGTGATTGAGGTTCTTGACCTCGAGCCGTTGGTCGTCGGGGACATGCGGAATATCGCAGGTGTCGATCTTCATCAGCACGACGCGTTCGTGCAGCACCTTGTTGTGCTTGAGGTTGTGGAGCAACGCCGCCGGCACCAGATCGGGGTTGGCGGTCATGAACACGGCCGTGCCGTCGACGCGCTCGGGATGGCCCGGCTTCAGCGTCTCCAGGAAGGTTGCCAGGGGCAGCGCGCCCCTGGCGCGTTGCGCGGCCAGTCGGTCGCGGCCTTGCATCCAGGTCGACATGATGATGAACACGGTGAACCCGACGGCCAGCGGGAACCAGCCGCCTTCGACGACCTTGAGCATGTTGGCCGAGAAGAACAGCAGGTCGACGATCAGGAAGAAGCCGAACAGGAGAATCGCCGGCAGCGGTTTCCAGCGCGCGACGCCGATCGCATAGACCATCGCCAGCACCGTCGTCAGCGTCATGGTGCCGGTCACCGCAATGCCGTAAGCCGCGCCGAGATTGTCCGAGCTCTGGAACCCCAGAACCAGCAGCACGACCGCAACGAACAGCATCAAATTGACCCGCGGCACGAAGATCTGGCCGATCTCCTCTTCCGAGGTATGACGCACCTGGAAGCGCGGCAGGTACCCGAGCTGCACCGCCTGCCGCGTCATGGAAAAGGCGCCGGCTATCACCGCCTGCGAGGCGATCACGGTCGCGACCGCGGCCAGCACCACCATGGGGTAAAGCGCCCAATCCGGCGCTAGGCGATAGAACGGATTCTCGACCGCATTCGGATGCGCCAACAACATCGCGCCCTGGCCGAGATAGTTGAGCATCAGCGCCGGAAAGACGAACGAAAGCCAGTCGGTGCGGATCGGGCGGCGGCCGAAATGGCCCATGTCGGCGTAGAGCGTCTCGCAGCCGGTGAACACCAGCACGACGGCGCCCAGCAGAAAGAAGCCGCGCAGCGGGTGATCGAACAACAGCGCCAGGCCGTACATCGGATCGAGCGCCCAAAGGATCCCCGGCTGGCGCACGATTTCGACCAGACCGAGCAAGCCGATGACGACGAACCAAATCACCAGGATCGGGCCAAACAGGCCGCCGACCATGCCGGAGCCGCGGCGCTGCATGGCGAACAGCACAACCAGCAGCGCCAGCGTGATCGGAATGACGTAAGGGCCGAACAACGGCGTCGCGACGTTGAGGCCTTCGACGGCGCTGAGCACCGAGATCGCCGGCGTGATCACGCCGTCGCCGTAGAACAAGGACGCGCCGAGCAGGCCGGCGGCCAAAATCCACCAGCGCAGCTTCGGCCGGCCGATGGCGGCGCGCAGCGCCAGCGCAGTCAGCGCCAGGATGCCGCCTTCGCCGCGGTTGTCGGCGCGCATGATCACCGAAACGTATTTGAGCGTGACGACGACGATCAGCGCCCAGGTGAGCAGCGACAGCACGCCGTAGACGTTGGCGTGGGTGATCACGCCGCCGAGCTCGATGAAGCACAGCTTGACCGTATAGAGGGGCGAGGTGCCGATATCGCCGTACACGACGCCGAGCGCGCCCAGATAGAGATTCTGGTGGCGCAGATGCCGTTGGTTTCCGTTGAGCGCGGCCGTTTGGGCCATCGAGACGATGTCTAAAATCGTGGCGCGGTATTGGAAGGCGCCGCTTGTAGCCCTTCCGCCGCGCCGCCGCAAGCGCGTCCGAGAACTTCCTGTCAGGTCAGGGAGATAACCCGGCCGGTAACCACTATTGGACGACCACGACGCCTTTCATCGTCGGGTGAATCTTGCAGAAATAGGCATAGGTCCCCGGCGCACTGAACGTGAACGAGAAGCTGTCGCCGGTATCGAGCGGGTTCGAACCGAAGAGCGGCTTGGCGCCGACCGCGGTGACGGTGTGCGCGTCGCCATCCTTGTTGATCCAGGTCACGGTCGTGCCGCGCTTCACCGTCAGCGTCGCCGGGCCGAAGGCGAAGTTGTCGATCACGACCTGGTTCGGGCCGGCGGCGACTTGCATCGTCGCCTGACCGGCGGGCATCGTCCTATGGTCCATGCTCGGCATCGACGGCATCGCCGATTGGGCCAAGGCCGCGGGCGCTAGACTGAATGTACCGAGCGCGACGGCCAGCGCCGCGCCGCGCAGACGACATGAAATTCGCGGCATGGTCGCCTCAGGTCCCGAGCGTCGTGTCGGACCAAGCGAGACCGCGGCCTTTGACCGCGACCTCGCGCACGCCGAGCACGCTGCGCAGCTTCTCGGCCGGCACCTTGAGCGGACCCGGTCCAGGCCCGTCGCCGGCCGGCGGCTGTGGAAACGCCGTCGACAGCGCGGTTTGGAAGGTGACGCGGCCTTCGACTTTCTGCACGACCTGGTGGATGTGGCCGTTGAGCACGGTGACCGAGCCGAAGCGCTTGAGATAGGCGAGCGCCTTGTCGCCGTCGTCGGTGCCCCAGCCCCATTGCGGATAGAGCGACCACATCGGCATGTGCGCCATGACGACGATCGGCGTGCTGGCGCTGCGACCCTTCAGGTCGCGCTCGAGCCATTCGATCTGCGCGTCGCCGAGATGACCCAGGCCGTTGGCCTGCAAGCCGACGACGTTGACCAGCGCGACGAAATGCACGCCGCCCTGGTCGAAACTGTACCAGCCGCCGGTTTTGACGCCGGGCACGAAGCGGGCGAAGAACGGCTTGCCGTCGTCGACCAGCGTGTCGTGCTCGCCGGGAATGTAATGCACCGGCAGTTTCGCGGTTTTCATCAGCTGCTCGGCGGCGTCGAATTGCTCCGGCTTCGCCAGATGGCTGACGTCGCCGGTGTGGACCATCATCGCCGGTTTCTGCGGCAGCGTCGCGATGCGCTGCAGGGCTTCGGTCAGCGTGCCGTTCGGATCCGGATTGGCCTCGCCATGGTAGCCGATATGCGAATCGCTGATCTGGACAAAGGCGAAGCCGCCGGCGGGCGCGGCCTGCGCCTCGCCGGTGCCGAGATTGAACGGCGTCGGGACGCCGCCGACGACGCTCCACAAGGTTCCGGCGCCGGCCCACGCCATGCAGCGCAGCAGCTTGCGGCGCGACGGCGCGCCGGCGGCGGCGGAATTGCGGTCGAAATCGGTGTCGTCCATGGCGGGTCTCCGCGGCAGGGGTTGCGATGGCGGAGATGTAGATTGCGGACGGGGGCGCTTTATTCGCGCTCCGGCGAAAAATTCTCGATCGCGAATAAACCGACCGCCGGGGCGATCTTATCCGTGCCGTCGCCGCGGTTTGCGCCGCGGCTTATACTGACGCCGGCTGCGGCGACCGGAATGAGACATGGGACGCATCGACGGCGCGCGCGATTTCGAGAGCTTGGTGCTGCCGCATCTCGATGCGGCCTACAACCTCGCGCGCTGGCTGGTGCGCGAT
>JAGWIH010000138.1 GCA_028866355.1 Alphaproteobacteria bacterium | reverse complement strand
TTCGGTAAAAGCGGCAGCCCGATCGCCCAAAGTTTTGGCGAGGGTCTCGGCGACCGTCGGATCGGCGCCCACGCCGGCAATGCTGGTGCCATTGTCGGCGATCACCACCGCGGCGCCGGCCCGGTACAGGGCTTCGGCGATGGCCCGGCCGATGCCGCGGCCGCCGCCTGTCACCAAGGCGACACGACCGCTCAATGTCCCGCTCATGGCGCTGCATCGTGCATGGAAAAAACCGCCGGTCAAGGCAGCCAAGACATTGAATCGAAAGTCAAAATAAAAGGCGCCCGACCAGGGGGGAGTGGCCGGGCGCCCGAAGTCCGTTTGAGGAGTCGAAGGGTCTAATGCGGCCCCCCGGCCCATCCGTAGCAAGCCACGGACGGCTTCTGGATAGGTACTTAGGATGCGAACCGGGCAATTTTGAGGATCAAGGCATGCAAAAGATGCAGCCGCCGCATGCCGGATTCACGCGCATCCGAGCCAGCGCCGGACCAGCGCCAGAAGGCGCGCCGGATCCTCCTGGATCATCAAATGGCCGATGCCAGCAAGTTGGGTCAGCCGCGCACGCTTCAGACGCCGCGCCATGTCGGGCATCGCGCGCGCCACCCAGTCGCGATCGGGACGATTGGGATCGCCGCCGACCAGATCGAGCACCCGTTCGATCCGGTCGAGGTGCGACCAGGCGTCGCTGTGGCGATGGGCGGTGAAGATCGCCGCTTCGACGTCGGGCGGCGAGGCCAGCGTGAAATCACCACCGGCTTTGGGCTTGAGCGCGGCGTGGCAATGCGCGTCGAGCATCGCCGGCGCGAACCGCGCAAACGGACTGCTGCTATTTTTGAGGCGATCGCGGAAGGCTTCGACACTCGGCCAATCGGCGCGGCGGCGCTTGGCGCCCTCGACCAGCCGCGTCTGACGCGTTTCGGCTTCCTCGCGCACCGGCGAGTCGGACGGCGGAAAAACCGGCGGCTCGAGCAGCAAAAGTCCGGCGAAATCCGGTAACCGGCCGGCAGCGGCGAGATCGATCGCCGCGGCACCGCCGAGCGAATGGCCGAGATAGAAGAGCGGCGTCGTGCCGAGCCGCGCCATCACCGTATCGGTTACGCGCCGCAGATCGTCGGCAAAACGGTCGACATGGAAGACTTGGTCGAGCGGACCGGACGGCCAGATCGCGCCGCCGTGGCCGCGCGCATCGAAGGCGAAGACCTGCACGTCGCGTGCGAGCTCTTTGAGCCATGGACCATAAGAGCCCGCCGGCAAGCCGTTGGCATGACCCAGCAGCAGCGCGGCAGCGGCGGCGCCGCGCGGACGCAGCGCATAGACCGGCAGCAGCCCGCCGTCGGCGGTTTCGACCGTGAAGACGGAATCAGCATCGGCAAACGAACGAAACGCGTCGCTCATGCGCCGGCACGGCGCGCGGCGCGCTTGCGGCAAGCCTCGCCGAAGGCGCGGAACAGCGCACGCGAGAATGCGTTGTCGCCTGCGCGATGTTCGGGATGCCACTGCACACCGATGAAGAAATTCGCCGCCGGTGCGCGGACGGCTTCGATCTGGCCGTCGGGCGCGGTGGCCTCGACCGCGAGCCCCGGCGCCAGGCGGTCGATGCCTTGATAATGCAGCGAGTTGACGGCGACGGTTTGGGCGCCTGCGAGCGTGGCGAACAGCCCGCCGGGCGCCAGCCGCACGTCGTGGGCATCGTAGCCATAGCGTTCGTCCAGCGGCAGATCGGGCTCGGCGCGGTGATCGAGCCGACCGGCGACGGCATGGACCGCCGGATGGAGCGTGCCGCCGAGCGCGACATTGACCTCCTGGATGCCGCGGCAGATCGCGAACACCGGCAGATCGGCGGCCAGCGCGGCGCGGATCAGCGGCAAGGCTGCGCCATCGCGCGCCGGGTCGCGTTCGCGCTCAGGCGCGAGCGGCGGGCCGCCGTAAAGCTCCGGCCCGATGTCCGAGCGAGAACCCGGTAAAAGCAATCCGTCGAGCCGCGCCACCAGATCCTGCGGCGGAATGTCGTCGAGCGCCGGAATCAGCACGGGGACCGCGTCGGCCGCCTCGCGCACGGCGCGGAGATATTTCTCGACCACGGCATGCGTCGGCTGGCCGCGCAGCGGCCGGGTGCAGCATTGCACACCGACCAGCGGCGCGGCGCGACCGGGTTGCGATGCGGCTGCGTTCGGCACGGGGCGAAATATTGGCGATACGGCGGCGCGCCAGCAACGGGCTTATCGCGGGGGAGACCTGCGCGCTCAGCCGCCCGAGCCGTTGTTCTGCGGGTTTTCCCACTCGAAAAGGCTCGGATTCAGCTTCACGCCGAAGCGCGGGCTGTCGAGTGTGACCGTGACCGTCTTGTTCTGAGCGTCGAGGATGGTCCACTGGCGCAGCTGGAGCGGCTCTTCGCTGAACACCATGGTGACGCGGCCGTGCTCGGGCCGCTTGGTCTCGGTCGCCGAGACGCGGATCGCGCCGGGCGTGTGCTGGACGCTGTCGATCCGGATGGGACCACCGAGCTCGACGGTGTTCTGGAGCAGGAACCAGGCCGGCGTGTTGTCGAGATCGGTCCAGGTCACCTGACCGAGCGCGGCATCGTAGTAATAGACCTGGTCGTTGGTGGCGACGATCAGAACGGGATGCGGCGGGTTATAGACGATACGCATGTGACCCGGCCGCGAAATATAGATCGTGCCGGTGGCGGTCGAGCCGTCGCCGGCAACCTGATCGAACCGCGATTCCATCGTGTGGATGCCGTTCAGATAGCTCTGGATCCGGCCGAGATCGAGTTGATCGGCCGGCTTCAGCGCGGCCTTCGCGAGGCGCGGCAACGTCAGCGCCACAGCCGTCGCCAAGCCGGCAAGCACCAGGCGACGCGATGGCAATCGCGCGGGCGGATCGAAATTCATGCGGCTCATATATCGGGGTCCGGCGGCAGGTTGTCGAGAGCTCTCACGCGGCCATAAGGTCGCGCTTTGTGGCGGATTTATGGGCGCGGCGGTTCAGTCCCGGCCGCGGCCCAGCACCTCGCGCTTGCCGACGTGGTTTGCCGCGCTGATGACGCCTTCGCTTTCCATGCGCTCGATGATGCGGGCGGCGCGGTTGTAGCCGATCTGGAGATGGCGCTGGACGAAGCTGGTCGAGGCCTTGCGCTCGCGCAGCACCAGATTGACCGCCTGATCGTAGAGCTGATCGCCCGAGCTTTCGCCGTCCTCGGCGAAGGCCGCCATCTCGTCCTCTTCGTCGGCGGTGACGTCTTCGAGATAGGCGGGCGGCGGGCCGTTTTCCTTGAGGAAGCGGACGACGGCTTCGACTTCCTGGTCCGAGACGAACGGGCCGTGCACGCGGGTGATACGGCCGCCGCCGGCCATATGGAGCATGTCGCCGCGACCCAGCAGCTGTTCGGCACCGGCCTCGCCAAGGATGGTGCGGCTGTCGATCTTGCTGGTGACCTGGAAACTGATGCGCGTCGGGAAATTCGCCTTGATGGTGCCGGTGATGACGTCGACCGACGGCCGCTGCGTCGCCATGATGATGTGGATGCCAGCGGCACGCGCCATCTGCGCCAGACGCTGCACCGCGTGCTCGATGTCCTTGCCGGCGACCAGCATGAGATCGGCCATCTCGTCGACGACGACGACGATAAGCGGCAACGGATCGTTCGACAGCGGCTGCTCCTCGAATACGGGGCGGCCGGTTTCCTCGTCGAAGCCGGTCTGGACGCGGCGCATCAGCACCTCGCCCTTGGCCTTGGCTTCGGCGATCCGCTGGTTGTAGCCCTCGATATTGCGCACGCCGAGCTTGGACATCGCGCGATAGCGGTTTTCCATCTCGCGCACCGTCCATTTGAGCGCGACCACGGCTTTACGAGGTTCAGTGACAACGGGTGCCAAGAGATGCGGAATGTCGTCGTACATCGACAGCTCGAGCATCTTCGGATCGATCATGATGAACTTGCATTGATCCGACGACAGCCGATAGAGGATCGACAGGATCATCGTGTTGATGCCGACCGACTTGCCCGAGCCGGTGGTGCCGGCAATCAGCAGATGCGGCATGCGCTGGAGATCGGCGATCACCGGCGCGCCGCCGATGTCCTTGCCCAGCACCAGCGGCAGCTTGGCGCTGCTGCGCTCGTAAGCCTCGGAGGCCAGCAATTCGCGCAGAAACACCATTTCGGAACGGGCGTTGGGCAGCTCGATACCAAGCACCGAGCGGCCGGGAATGACCGCAACGCGCGCCGACAGCGCGCTCATCGAGCGTGCGATGTCGTCCGCCAAGCCGATGACGCGCGACGCTTTGATGCCGGCGGCGGGTTCGAGCTCGTAGAGTGCGACCACCGGACCCGGCCGTACCTTGACGATCTGGCCGCGGACGCCGAAATCCTCGAGCACGGATTCGAGCAGCCGGGCGTTCTGTTGCAGCGCTTCTTCGTTGACCGCGGCGGTGCGCGTCGGCGGCACTTCGGCCAACAGTTCGAGCGACGGCAGCACCTGGTCGGCGTCGAGCGCGAGCGAGGTCTGACGCAAGCGCTTGATCTTGCGTTCACGCGGCGGGAGATCGACGGAAGCCGAGCGGCGCGACGGCATTTCCGGCTCATCGTCGAAGCTCTCGGCGCCGGTCGCATCGAGCAAGAGCGGCTCACGGCGCGGTCCGGTCTCGAGCGCGATCGGATGGTCGACCGCCACGCGCCGCCAGCGCGGGAGATGCGGCCGCGGCAGCCAGCCGAACAGGCGGGCGCGCCAGGTTTGCGGTTTCTCGCGCGGCGTACGCGCGGCGCGGACGCTCGCCGACGGACCAAAGACATAAAGCAGGATGGTGCCGACCAACGCCGCCGCCGCCATCGCCGACAGTGGCGGCGCGATGTCGAGATGGCCGGCGCCTTGACGCGCCAGTTGACCGACGAAGCCGCCGATGCCGGAACGGATCGGCCACCACCACGGCGCCGGCAGGATCGACAGCGCCAGCGCCGCCAGCGGCACCGCCCACGGCGCGAGCAGCAGCTTCAGCCAGAACCGGCGCAGGCCATAGCCGGTCATCAACCGTGCCGACCAGTCGGCCAGGAACAACGGCATCAACACGGCCGCGGCGCCGAACGCTTGCAGCAGCGCGTCGGCCAGCTGTGCACCCGGCAACGCCATGAGGTTGGTCACCGGACCGGCAACCGCATGGTTCCACGACGGATCGTGGCTGTTGTAACTGGCCAGCGCGAGGCCGATGAACAGCGCCGCCAACAGCACCAGAAGGCCGATCAGGCGGATCGCCAGCCGGGGCCAATGGATGCCTTCGCGGGGGCGGGCTCGGCTGCGACCGGCGTCAATACTGACCATAGCGCGATTCCTGAAATCGGGGGAAAACTCTGTGATTCCCGGGGATAACCGGTTAATCATACGCTAAGAGTCGAGGATCGCCAAGGAAGCAACCGAAAGATAGCGGTTAAAGCCCCTATGGCCGGGCGGGGAATACTGCCAAACGCCGAAAAAAGAGGGGGCGGCTTACGCCGCCCCCAGGGCACCCGAGGAAGACGAACCAGGCTTACTGGACGATCTCGCCGTGCAGGGCGAGATCGAGGCCGTCGCGTTCGACGTCTTCCTCGACGCGCAGGCCCATGATGACGTCGATCACCTTAAGCAGGATGAGCGTGACCACGGCGTCGTAAGCGATGACGACGACGATGCCGATCGCTTGGTTCACCACCTGCATGGCGTTGCCTTCGATCAGGCCGGGCGTGCCGCCATATTGCTGGACGGCGAAGACGCCGGTGAGCAACGCGCCGGTGATACCGCCGACCGCATGCACACCGAAGGCATCGAGCGCATCGTCGTAGCCGAACGCGTGCTTGAGGCCGGTTGCTCCCCAGTAGCAGACCACACCGGCGGCGGCGCCGATCACCAACGCGCCAACCGGACCGACGAAGCCCGATGCCGGCGTGATCGCCACCAATCCGGCGACGGCGCCCGAGCAGATGCCGATCACCGTCGGTCTGCCGCGCAGCGCCCATTCGACGACCATCCAGGTCAGGCCTGCCATCGCGGTGGCGAGCTGCGTCACCGTCATCGCCATGCCGGCTTGCATGCCGGCCGAGACCGCCGAGCCCGCGTTGAAGCCGAACCAGCCGACCCACAGCAACGAGGCGCCGATATAGGTCAGCACCATGTTATGCGCCGGGCCAGTCCCCTTACGTTTGCCGAGGACCAGCGCCGTCATCAAACCGGCGACGCCGGCATTGATATGCACGACGGTACCGCCGGCGAAGTCGAGCACTTTGACGGCGGCCGCGTCGTTGCCGCTGTTGAGGAAGCCGTCGGGGCCCCACACCCAGTGCGCGATCGGCGCGTACACGAGGGTCGCCCACAGCGCGATGAACACGCACATCGACGAGAACTTCATGCGCTCGGCGAACGAGCC
>JAGWIH010000137.1 GCA_028866355.1 Alphaproteobacteria bacterium | reverse complement strand
CGCGGGACGCGAAGATCATCGGCCTGGTCAGCGGCGCGCATTTCGTCAGCCACGTTTACATGCTGGTCCTGCCGCCGCTATTCGCGTTCGTACGCGCGGACTATGCCGTGAACTACGCCGAACTGGGCATGGCAATCGCCGCCTTCAACGTCGTCTCGTTGGTTTTCCAGCCGCCGGCCGGTTTCCTCACCGACCGGTTCGGCGCGCGGCGCCTGCTGATGGGTGGGCTCGTGCTGAGCGGCGTCGGCGTGATCATCGCCGGCTCGATACCGTCTTATGCCGCCCTGGTCGGCGGCATGGCGCTAATGGGTCTCGCCAACACCATCTATCACCCCGCCGATTACTCGATTCTGTCGCATTCGATTCCCGGGCGCCGGATCGGCCAGGCGTTCTCGATCCACACCTTTTTCGGCACACTTGGCACCGCCATCGCGCCGGTGACCATGCTGTTTTTCGCCAAGCTCTGGGGCTGGCATGGCGCGTTTGTCGGCGCGTCGGTCTTCGGCTTCGGCATGGCACTGGTGCTGTTGCTGAACCGCGACGCCTTGCCGGAACCGGTCGCCGCGCCGCGCGTCACGCCCACGTCACCCGCCGTCAGCGACAAGACCGGTTGGCATTTATTGTTCTCGCCGCCGATCATTCGCAACGTCGCGTTTTTTGTGATCCTGTCGATGGCGACGGGCGGAATTAGCGGGTTCTCGATCGTCGCTCTGGGTGCGCTTTACGGCACGCCCGTCGCCACGGCGAATTTCGTCCTATCGGCCTATCTGCTCTGCAACGCGATTGGCGTCCTCGCCGGCGGCTATGTCGCGACGCGTGCGCATCGCCACGAATTCGTCGCTGTCGTCGGCTTCATCGGCAGCGGCGCGCTCATTCTCCTTGTCGGCCTCGTCGACCTGGGTGCCGGCGTCCTGGCAATGGTGATGGCGTTGAGCGGCTTCCTCAACGGCGTGATCCAGCCGTCGCGTGACATGATCGTGCGCGCCGCGACGCCACATGGGTCGTTCGGCAAGGTCTTCGGTTTCGTCTCGACCGGGTTCAACTTCGCGGGGATCGCCGCACCGCTGCTGTTCGGCTGGCTGATGGATCAGGCGCATCCGCGCAGCGTCTTCATCGTGGTCGCCGCGCTGACGCTGCTCTCCTTGCCGCTACTCACCGGCAAGCCGGCACGCGCATCGGGTGCCACTGCGGCAGCTGATTAACGGACGGCGCGGCGGGCGCGCAACAGCAAGCGTCCTTCGAACCATTGCCAAATGAGCAGCGCGGTCATCCCAAGCGTCAGCTCGCGCGCCCGCTTCATTAACGACAGCGCAAGCGCGAACTCGGGACCGAGGCCCAGCGTCGCGCCAACCAGCACGTAACCGCCTTCCTGCACGCCGGCTGCGGCGGGCACGAAAAATGCGGCGCTCCGGATTGCATAGGTCAAGCTCTCGAGCGCGATCACGGAGCGGAAATCGAGCGGCGTATTCATGAAATAGAGGATCAAAGCCGCTTCGCCACAGCCAACAATCCACGCGCAGAAATGCGTCGCAAGCGCACGGCCGATCCGCGGACGGTCGGAATAGATCGCCAGGATGTTGTCATGGATGCCGCGCACGCCGGCGAGATGCGACCAGCCCCGGTCGACGATCAGCCGTTCGGCCAAGTGCTCGAGCAACCGAAACGCACCGATCCGTTGAATGGTGAAAAACCCACCGGCAAACACCAGGACGACCCAGATGCCGGCGAGCATCCAGCCGACCATCGGATTGTTCGGGTGCTGGACGATTAACAGCATCAGGCCCAGCATCGTGAAAATCACTTGCGCCGACATCTCGACCGTCAAGTCGACCACGGTCGACGCAGCAGCCAGCGCCGGCTCGACGCCGCGCGCGACCATGGTGCGAATGCCGGCCATTTCACCGCCGGCGGGAACGATTCCAAGAATGTCGCCGCCGGCGTCCCGCACCCAGCGGAACCAGGCGAAGCCCGCGATGCCGGGCTTGGGATTGCGCAGCAGGATTCGCCAGGCCTCGGCGCAACAGCCCAGCGGCACCACGTGGAAAAGGCAGATCACCGCCAAACACGGTAGCCCGGCCACTTCGAGCGCCGAGCCGACTGCAGCAAAGCCCTGCCAGGCGATGAGCGCACCGCCCGAAAGCACGCCGACAATTGCGCACAGCGCAAATCCCGTCCTCATGCGGCGGGCCGCGCCAACGCAGAAAAAGTGATCGGTCGCACGCCAGCGCGCCGCAGCGTCGCCAATACGTTCGCGTCGATCAACGCTTCGAATTCGCCGCGACAGGCATAATTTTTCGGCCATACTTCGGGACCATTCCACCGCTCGACCGCGGCGTGCACATAAAGTTCGGAGATCCCCTCCGGCAAATTCGCCAGGTAGCGGGCGACCCGATCGGCGCGCATGTCGCCGGTATCGCTCAGACCGAGCACGCAATCGTTGGCGCGGATGCCGGCGCGATCGAGTTGTCGCCGCAGCGAACGGGTCCAGGGGACCTGCGTGGCCCACGCAAACAGCCGGTGAAACAGGCGATCGCCGGCGGCGTGCCAGCTTTCCATCGGCCGCTCGGTTGGCACTCGGATGGCCTTGATGCCATATTGCGGCGCGAGGCGCACCAGCGTCGCGGCGATCGTCGGATGAATGTGAAAATGATGGTGCGAGTTGACGTGGTCCAGCGCGAGGCCGGTCTTGCGGAATAATTCGAGCTGCGCGCGAATTTCGCGTTCGAGCTGGGCACGGGCACGCGGCCGGCAAAAGATTCTGATCCCGGCCGCCGTCACGTCGGCCGGAAAGCGGCCGTCGGCTCCGACGAGATCCGGAATCTCGTCGGGCGGCAGCGCCGGCCGACCATCGACCAAGACGAGGTGCAGCCCCACGCCGAGACCGGGCAGGCGCCGAGCGCGATCAACCGCGTCAGCAGCAGCAGCAGCCGTTACCATCAGGCTCGCGGCCGAGAGGATGCCGCGGCGATGTGCCTGCTCAACCGCCTCGTTCACGGCGAGCGCCAAGCCAAAATCATCGGCGGTAACGATCAGCTGCTTCACGGCCTTGGCGTTATCACGACGCATACCGGCTGACCAGCGGGATCAGACGGCCACCGGCGTCGATCACAAAGTCGCGGTTACGCCACCGCACGCTGCTACCGGCGAAGCTCGCGACCCAGACGCCGAAACACAGGCACTCACGCAGCGGCACCAGCCACGGACACGGCGGTGAAACGGCGAAGCGCACGCGCATGGCGTAATGCAACACGAGGCGAAGCGCCACCAACGCGCCGATCGCCAACCAGCCGAGCGCACCCTGATTGAACAAAAGCAGAGCGATCAGCGGCAGCGGCTCGGTGATCCCGGACATGAAATGCTCGCCGGGCTTCACCGCCTTGACCGTGCGTGCCCACCGGAGCTCGTGCGCGAATAACGTACGCCAGGTTTCGGCCACCACGGTTTCGACGATCACGTCGGCAAGCTCGACGCGATAGCCGGCCGCCGCAATCAGTCGGCCCATCATGAAATCGTCGGCCAAATGCGACGCCAGCCGCGGAAAGCCACCGATCGCATCGAGAACATCGCCACGCACGGCGCTGACCGGGCCGAAGCAATACGTCACCGCGCGCATGCGCGCATCGACCACCGCCGACGATAGGAACCAATCGTCGATGAACAGCCCCGCTAGACGCGATGCAAGGCCCGGCACTGGCGCCCCTTTGTACAGACACGTGACGGCGCCGGTTTGCGCATCGATGAGCGGCGCCACCACCCGCGCGAGGCAGTCGCGACCAACGCGCGTATCGCTGTCCGACACGACGATCACGTCGTGCTTGGCGAACCGCGCCATGTTGACGAGATTGCTGATTTTTAAATTCTCGCCTCGGATGCTGGGATCAATCGTCAGAATCAGATCGAGCGCCGGGAATTCCGATATCAGCCGCTCGACGACGGCCACCGCATCGTCAGCGGCGTCGACGACGCCGAAGACGATCTGAAATTCTGGATAGTCCTGATCGCAAAACGACCGCAGGCACGAATAAAGCTCCGGCTCAGCGCCGCAAAGCGGCTTCAGAACGGTGACGGCTGGCCGGAATCCGACATCGACAGTCGGTGCGGCGCGATAACGGAGCACACGGTAGATTGCGAGGCCGAGATATCCCGCCGAAAGCAGAGCGAGGAAAAGCCCGGTGAGCAGTGCAAGCGACAGTGTTGACGGCTGTCCAGAATCGAGGACGCATTCGAAAAACCCGAACCCGTCACCGCCGACCATGCACAGGTCGAACAAACCCATGGCTCCCCCACGCGACAAAACCACAAGCCGGTGCTGCGGCGGCGCTCAGGGGCGCTCACGATTGAGACGAGGAATTACGTGAGATCTGTCCGCGCTAAAACCAATCACGCCGCCGCAGCGTCGACTTCCGCCGCAGACTCGTGACTGCGAATGGCCCGATCCCCCAACTCCCCCACCCGATTTAACAGCCGCGCGCAACGAACGTTTTTTTGTTTGTACCAGTCGTAAATCATCGCTGCCGAGCGGTCAACCGGACGTCTCGGCTTGCACAAAAATACGTCACATTCCGATCAAATGAAGAATGACCTCGCGCCGATGCGCGCGCCGCCGGTGTTCGACCACGTATATCCCCTGCCAGGTGCCGAGGAGTAGGCGGCCGCCCGCAACCGGCACCGACAGCTGAACCGGCAACATCGCGGCGCGAGCATGGGCCGGCATGTCGTCGGCCCCCTCGTCGTCGTGGCGCCAGCGCGACGGGTCCTCCGGAGCCAGCTCGGCCAGGAAACCGGTCAAATCCGTCCGAACCGCGGGCGCCGCGTTTTCCTGGATCAGCAGCGAGGCCGAGGTATGGCGGATGAACAGGGTCAGGAGGCCGGCCGCGATCCCCTGTTCGGCAACCCAGGCCGCCGCCTGTGCCGTTACATCGTAGAAGCCCTGCCCCGTGGTCGCGACGTCGATACGTCCTTGTGCCATCCGCATTTTCGGCCATTTCCTTGTCATTTTCGCCGCTCGGCCGGCTTGAAATGGAGTCCTTGCGGCGGTATGGTCCGCCCCTTCTTCCATTCTTTCGCGGATCGACGTCATGGCCAAGGGTGGCTCAATCATCGTTAAGCTCGTCAGCAGTGCGGACACTGGATACTATTATGTCACGCACAAGAATCCGCGCGGTGTCAAAACCGAGAAACTCGAGCTGAAGAAGTACGACCCGATCGCGAAGAAGCACGTCGTCTTCAAGGAATCCAAGATCAAGTAAGCCGGCCGTTTGCCGCGCCGACGAAAAAGCCGCATCCGAGGATGCGGCTTTTTCGCTTATTAGGTTACGGCCGGCCGCCATCAGGCGGCGGCGCCGTTGGCGACGGCGGCGTCGGCCGGATAAGTCATCACGCAGTTACGGCCGTGTGCCTTCGCCGCGTACAGCGCCTCGTCGGCGCGACGCATCAACGAAGCCGCGGTCTCGGTGGCGTCGCGCGTCACGGCAACGCCGACGCTGATCGAGACGCCGATCTCGGTCCCCTCGGCGACGGCAATGGGTTTCTCGGCGACCACGGCGCGCAATCGCTCGGCAACCACCACCGCGACGGGCAGCGGCGTTTCCGGCAGGACGACGACGAATTCCTCGCCGCCATACCGCGACACGAGATCGAAGGCGCGGACGTTGCGCGCGACGCGGGCGGCGACTTCGCGCAGCACGGCGTCGCCGGCCGCATGTCCGTGCGTATCGTTGACGCGCTTGAAGAAGTCGAGATCGAACATGAGCAATCCCGGCCCCTTGGCGCCGTCCCCGACGTTCGGCAGCAAGCTTTCCAGATGGGCCGAAAGGTACCGACGATTGTAGAGCCCGGTCAGGCCGTCGGTGAGGGCCAGCGACAGGCTCTTTTGATAGTTCTCCTGCAGCCGATCCTGCACGCGCTTGCGGCGGATGCTGGTGCGGGCCCGGGCGATCAGTTCGTTGCGATCGAGCGGCCGCACCAGGTAATCGGTGGCGCCGAGATCGAGGCCCTTGGCGAGCCGCGGCAGTTCCGACGGATCGGCGATCAGCAGGATCGGTACGAGGCGGCTCTGCTCTTGCGCGCGCAGCTGCGACACGAGACGCAGCGCGTCGAGCTTGCCTGCCAGCGAAAGAATGACCAGCTCGATCGAATGATCGCAGTTGTGGATCAGCTCTTCGGCGCTGGTCGGGCGAACCACTTCGCTCGCCACCGGCGCCAGCAGCTCGGCGATGCGGGCGCCGGAGAAGCTGTTCTCCTCCCACAGCAGGACGCGCGCCGGACCGCGATCCTCGGCCGGAGCCTCCCGATCGAAGAGGGCGTTGAATTGATCGTAGACTTCCTCGCGATGCCGCCACTCTTCCATCATGCGGCGCAACCGCACGAGCGAGCGCACCCGCGCGAAGAGCGCGATGTCGTTGACCGGCTTGGA
>JAGWIH010000136.1 GCA_028866355.1 Alphaproteobacteria bacterium | reverse complement strand
CGAATAGCCGGTGCGGCGGCCGGTGAGCTCGGCCATGACGCCTTTCGGATCCATGCCGCAAGCGAGCATGTGGCCGTGATCGCGATAGGCGGTGATGACGGTGTCGCCGGGTTCGGCGACGGCCATGGCGCCGATGACCACCGCTTCCTCGCCGATATAGAGGTGGCAGAAACCGCCGATCAGCCCCATGCCGTACATCTGGCCCGCCTTCTCCTCGAAGCGGCGGATCAGCAGCATGTTGCGGTAGAGGTCGAGCAGTTTCTCGGTCGAGACTTCGGCTTCGGCGGGCTCGTCGGGGCGGGACTTGGGCTTGCGCTTGGCGGCTACGGCCATGGTGTCTCCCGGTAACTCAGCGGCGGCACAGCGACCGCGGCGACGCACCGCTATCCCTACCCAGCCACTGCCAACATTGCAACGAAACTCTTCACAAATGATTGTTATGCAAAGAAAAATGAAACTTAACTGCTTTCAAGTTAAGCCATCTGAAAAGCCAGCCGGACCGCCGTCGCATTCCGGCCCTATGACGCTCGAAAGTATCGCGGACCACGGGCGCGGGCGTGTGATTTTTCCGCGGACGGCATTGCCGTGCGCGGCTCATCCCACGAATCCGATCGTGCTATTTCGACGGCGGGTAATAGATGACGAGATCGCCGGGCGCGCCGTAGTTCAGCACCGCGCGCACGCGCTCGTCGAGAAAGTCGCGATCGATGTGATTGCCCTGCAGCAGCGCAACGCGCTTCGCCAACGGATCGCGCTCGGCCTGGAGGCGGCTCAAGGTCGCCTGTGCATCGCGCACCTGGGTTTGCAGATCCCACAAGGCCAGCAAGCCGCGGTCGCCTTCGACCAAGTGATAGGCGAAGTAGGCGCAGAGCGTGAAGCCCAGCACCGGACCGACGATCTGGCGCGCGCGGGCGCGCAGCGCATAAAGCACGTCCATGACGACTCGTTTGAATCACGGTCGAGTCGCCGGGTCAAATGAATTCCGATTCCCTAATTTTGAATCAACGAGTCGTTAGCCGACTCTACGGCGAAATCCGAGCCTGAGCGGGTACGATTCGTTGTTTTGTCATGGCCGGGCCTGACCCGGCCATCCACGCAAAATAGCGGGCGAAATTACCGCCGGAACGCGGCGCGGCCGGGATAGCGCGCGGCGGCGCCGAGCTGTTCCTCGATGCGGATGAGCTGGTTGTACTTGGCGAGCCGGTCGGAACGCGCCAGCGAGCCGGTCTTGATCTGGCCGCAGTTGGTGCCGACCGCGAGATCGGCGATGGTCGCGTCCTCGGTCTCGCCGGAGCGATGCGACATCACCTGGGCGTAATTGGCGCGGCGCGCCAACGCCATGGTCTCGAGCGTCTCGCTGAGCGAGCCGATCTGATTGACCTTGATCAGGATGGCGTTGCCGACGCGTTTTTCGATGCCTTCGGCCAAGCGCTTGGGATTGGTGACGAAGAGATCGTCGCCGACGAGCTGGATCTTCTTGCCGAGCGCGGATGTGATCGCCTGCCAGCCGGCCCAATCGTCTTCGGCCATGCCGTCCTCGATCGAGACGATGGGGTAGCGCGCTACCAAGCCCTCGTAGAATTTCACCATCGCGCCGGAATCGAGCGTCTTGCCTTCCATCTTGTACTGGCCGTCCTTGCAGAATTCGGTCGAGGCCGGATCGAGCGCCAGCGCCACCTGCTCGCCCGGCTTGTAGCCGGCGGCTTCGATGGCGCGCACGATGAAGCTCAGCGCCTCGTCGGCCGATTGCAGGTTCGGCGCAAAGCCGCCTTCGTCGCCGACATTGGTGTTGTGGCCCTTGTCCTTGAGCGCTTTCTTCAGCGCCTGGAAAATTTCGGCGCCGGTGCGGATGGCTTCGGCGATGGTCGGCGCGCCGACCGGCACGATCATGAATTCCTGGATATCGATCGGATTGTCGGCATGCACGCCGCCGTTGAGGACGTTCATCATCGGCACCGGCAGCACGTTCGCCTCGACGCCGCCGATATAGCGATAAAGCGGCTGGCCCAGTTCGGCCGCAGCGGCCTTGGCGCACGCCAGGCTGACGCCGAGGATGGCATTGGCGCCGAGCCGCGCCTTGTTCGGCGTGCCATCGAGATCGATCAGCGCGCGATCGAGGCCGGCCTGGTCGGTGGCATCGCGGCCGGACACGGCGTCGAAGATCTCGCCGTTGACGGCATCGACCGCCTTGCGCACGCCCTTGCCGCCATAGCGTTTCTTGTCGCCGTCGCGCAGTTCGACCGCTTCATGCGTGCCGGTCGACGCACCCGACGGTACGGCGGCGCGGCCGCGCGCGCCGCTTTCCAGGATGACATCGACTTCGACGGTCGGATTGCCGCGGCTGTCGAGGATTTCGCGCGCGGTGATATCGGTGATGGCGGTCATGCGCTTCCGTTTCTTTTCTTGGCGAGTGTGTCGAATTCCATCAACTGCCGGAGCAACGCCGGCATGTCCTTCAGATGGACCATGTTGGGTCCGTCCGACGGCGCATGGTCGGGATCCTGATGGGTTTCCATGAACACGGCGGCGACGCCGACACTCACGGCCGCACGTGCGAGCATGGGCACGTATTGCCGTTCGCCGCCGCTTTTGTCGCCCTGCCCGCCCGGCTGCTGCACCGAATGCGTCGCGTCGAACACCACCGGATAGCCGGTCTGCGCCATGATCGGCAGCGCGCGCATGTCGGAGACCAGCGTGTTGTAGCCGAACGACACGCCGCGCTCGCACAGCAGGATATTGTCGTTGCCAGCCTTAGAGATTTTCGCGGCAACGTTTTTCATGTCGGAGGGCGCCAGGAACTGGCCCTTTTTGACATTGATCGCGCGCTTGGTTTTGGCCGCTGCCACCAGCAAATCAGTCTGGCGGCAGAGAAACGCCGGAATCTGGAGCACGTCGACGGCTTCGGCGACGGACGCGCATTGCTCGGGCGCGTGCACGTCGGTCAGCACCGGACAGCCGTATTTCTCACGCACTTCGGCGAGGATCGGCAGCGATGCTTCGAGGCCCATGCCGCGCGGGCTTTCGCCCGAGGTGCGGTTCGCCTTGTCGAACGAGGTCTTGTAGATCAGGCCGATGCCGAGCTTGCCGGTAAGTTCGACCAGCGCGTGGCTCATTTCCATCGCGTGCGCGCGGCTTTCGAGCACGCACGGACCGGCGATCACCGCCAGGGGCCGGTCATTGCCGAGCGTGATGTTCCCGATATGGACGTGCCGCGGCGCGGTCATGGCCGACACTTATATAGCAGCCGCCTAAACGAGGCGAGACTGCTCCACCGCCGCCTTGATGAACGAGGTGAAGAGCGGATGCGGGTCGAAAGGCTTGGATTTGAGCTCGGGATGGAACTGCACGCCGATGAACCACGGGTGTTCCGGGAACTCGACGATCTCGGGCAGCTCGCCGTCGGGCGACATGCCGGAAAAGCGCATGCCGGTTTTCTCCAGCTTCGGCTTGTAGTTGACGTTGACCTCGTAGCGGTGGCGGTGGCGCTCGCTGATCTCGGTCGCGCCATAGATTTCGGCGACACGCGAGCCGGCAACCAGCTTCGCCGGATAAGCGCCGAGGCGCATGGTGCCGCCGAGATCGCCGTTGGATTTGCGCTTCTCGAGCTGATTGCCCTTCATCCATTCGGTCATCAGGCCGATGACCGGCTCGGCGCACGGACCGAATTCGGTCGAGCCGGCGCCGTTAAGGCCGGCCAAGTGCCGCGCGGCTTCGATCACCGCCATTTGCATGCCGAAGCAGATGCCGAAATACGGCACCTTGCGTTCGCGGGCAAAGCGCGCGGCCTCGATCTTGCCTTCGCTGCCGCGTTCGCCGAAGCCGCCGGGCACCAAGATACCGTTGACGCCGACGAGATGGCTGACCGCGTCCTCTTGCTCGAAGATTTCGGAATCGAACCAGTTCAGCTTGACGCCGACATTGTTGGCGATGCCGCCGTGGGCCAGCGCCTCGGCCAGCGATTTATAGCTGTCGGGCAGATGCGTGTACTTGCCGACGACGGCGATGGTGACGGCGCCTTCGGGCTTGCGGATGCGGCCGACGATGTCGGACCAGCGCGCCAGATCGGGCTCGCGCGCGTTCAGGCCGAAATGACGGCAGACTTCGCGGTCGAGGCCCTGCTTGTGATAGGCGGTCGGCACGTCGTAGATGGTGTCGACGTCGAGCGCCGGAATGACGCGTTCCTCGCGCAGATTGCAGAACAGCGCGATCTTCTTGCGCGCGCTTTCAGGAATTTCGCGGTCGCAGCGGCATAACAGGATATCGGGCTGGATGCCGAGGCCGAGAAGCTCCTTGACGCTGTGCTGCGTCGGCTTGCTTTTCAATTCGCCGGCCGACGGGATATAGGGCACCAGCGTCAGGTGGATGTACATCGCGCGGTCGCGGCCAAGTTCATTCCCGAGCTGGCGGATCGCCTCGAGGAACGGCAGGCCTTCGATGTCGCCGACCGTGCCGCCGATCTCGCAGAGCACGAAATCCTCGCCGCCGAGATCGGCCTGGATCGCCTCCTTGATGGCGTCGGTGACGTGCGGAATGACCTGGACGGTAGCGCCGAGATATTCGCCGCGGCGCTCGCGGCCGATCACGGTCGAATAGATGCGGCCGGTGGTCTGGCTGTCGCTTTTGCGCGATGACACGCCGGTGAAGCGCTCGTAATGCCCGAGATCGAGGTCGGTTTCGGCGCCGTCGTCGGTGACATAGACCTCGCCGTGCTGATACGGGCTCATCGTGCCCGGATCGACGTTGATATAGGGGTCGAATTTCCGCAGCCGGACGCGGAATCCGCGTGCCTGGAGCAACGCGCCGAGCGCCGCCGCCGAAAGACCCTTACCCAGAGAGGAGACCACGCCGCCGGTGATGAAAATGAACCGCGTCATGGAATTTCACCATACAGCACCCGCACGCCCAGGCAAACGGAAAGCGCCGACTCGGGTGGAATGACGGCCAGGCGTCGTTTCACGCCATCGTCATTGCGAGCGAAGCGAAGCAATCCAACGTGTAGCCGCTGGATTGCTTCGTCGCTATGCGCCTCGCAATGACGGTCTAGTTTGCGTGCGTCGGCGCCGGACCGTGCGAATGGCCATGACCATGGCCGCCGCGACGACGCGAGCGCCGGCGCCGGTTGGCGAATTCGCCGCCGCGGCCGTTGCCGTTACCGTGATGGCCGCCGTTGCCATGGGCGTGGCCATTGTGCCCGCCATTATGGCCGTGCGGCTGGCCGCCCGGACCGGCCGGCGCGCGGAAGGCGTGCTCGGCGACGGCGATTTTCTGCCGCGTCACCTTTTCGATATCGCGCAGGAAACCCTTTTCGGAATGGTCGCAGAACGAGATGGCGACGCCATCGGCGCCGGCGCGCGCGGTGCGGCCGATGCGGTGGACGTAGCTCTCAGGCACGTTCGGCAGCTCGAAATTGATGACGTGAGTGATGCCGTCGATGTCGATGCCGCGCGCGGCGATATCGGTCGCCACCAGCACGCGGGTGCGGCCGTCGCGGAAGTTACCCAGCGCCCGCTGGCGCTGGCTCTGCGACTTGTTGCCGTGGATCGCCTCGGCGCCGATGCCGCCCTTGGCGAGACCTTCGGCGACGCGGTTGGCGCCGTGCTTGGTGCGGGTGAAAACCAGCGCGCGGGCGATCGTCTTGTCGCCGAGCAGCGAAGCGAGCAGCGCCCGCTTGTTGCCGGCGTCGACGAACATGACGTGCTGCTCGATGCGCTCGACCGTAGTGGCGGCGGGTGTCACCTCGACACGCACCGGGTCCTTGAGCAGCGTACCGATCAATCGATTGATCTCGTCCGGCATGGTGGCCGAGAACAACAGCGACTGACGCGTTTTGGGAAGTAGCGGGACGATGCGCCGGATGTCGCGGATGAAGCCCATGTCGAGCATGCGGTCGGCTTCGTCGAGGACGAAAACCGAGACGCCGTCGTAACGGACATGGCCCTGCTGATGCAGGTCCAAGAGCCGGCCGGGCGTGGCGACGAGGATGTCGATGCCGCGGCGCAGCGCGTCGACCTGTGGACCCTGGCCGACGCCGCCGAAGATCACGGCGGTGCGGAGGCCCAAATGACGGCCGTAAGCGCGGAAGCTGTCGGCGATCTGCATCGCCAGCTCGCGCGTCGGCGTCAAGATGAGCGCACGCATGGAATTCCGCGGCGCGGCAACGCGGTTCGCCGCCAGGTGCTGGAGGATCGGCAACGCGAAGGCCGCCGTCTTGCCGGTGCCGGTCTGGGCGATGCCGAGCAGATCGCGCCCGGCGAGCAGATGGGGAATCGCCTGCGCCTGGATCGGCGTCGGGCGCTCGTAATTTTCCGCGTGCAATGCGCGCTGGATTGGCTCGACGAGGGCGAGCTCGGAAAAGGAAAGAGTCACTGTGTTATTGCTTTCTATCGATACGGCCGAACGCGCAGGCGCGGCGGCCTGTGTTTTTGGCTTGCCTCGCGCGAAACCGAGGTGCCGTGTTGT
>JAGWIH010000135.1 GCA_028866355.1 Alphaproteobacteria bacterium | reverse complement strand
CCGCGGTGATCCTCGATATCTACGCGACGCCGTTCGAGGTGCGGCGCAAAGCCGACCAGTCGCCGGTGACGCTCGCGGACGAGGAAGCCGAGCGGCGGATCATCGCCGCACTCGAACGCGTTGCGCCCGACATCCCCATCGTCGCCGAGGAGCAGGTCGCCGCCTCGGGTCTGCCGGCGACGTTGGCGTCGCGTTATTGGCTGGTCGATCCGCTCGACGGTACGCGCGGCTTCGTCGACCGCAGTGACGAATTCAGCGTCAATATCGGCTTGATCGAGGACGGCTGGCCGGTGCTGGGCGTAATCGGCGTGCCGACACAGCATCTGATCTATGCAGCTGCCGGCCCCGGCACCGCAACCCGCCAGCGCGGCGATAGCAAGCCGGAACGGATCGCCGCGCGCGTCGTTCCGGCGAAACCTGTCGTCTTGTCGAGCCGGCTGCACGGCCCGTCGCGACGCATCGAGGCCTATCTCGCCACCGTGCCCGGCGCCGTGCATCGCCCGATGGGCAGCGCGTCCAAGTTCTGCCTGATCGCCGAGGGCACCGCGGATCATTACCCGCGCTACGGCGAAACCAGCGAATGGGACACCGCCGCCGGTCAGGCGATCGTCGAAGCCGCCGGCGGCAGCGTGACCACGCTCGACGGTACACGCCTCGGCTACGGCAAGGCCGGCTACCGCAATCCGCCGTTTCTCGTTCGCGGCCGGACGTGACCGAGCGCCTGAGCGCCGCGCAACTCGATCGCGCCGCTTCCTTGCTGCGCGACGGCGCGCTCGTCGCTTTTCCGACCGAGACGGTGTACGGCCTCGGCGGCGATGCCACAAACGATCGTGCGGTCGCGGCGATCTTCGCCGCCAAGGGCCGACCCAACTTCAATCCGCTGATCGTACATGTCGCCGAGCTCGCCGCGGCCGAACCGCTGGCCACGTTCGACGATCGAGCGCGCGATCTTGTCCGCCGCTTCTGGCCGGGGCCGCTGACGCTCGTGCTCAAACGTAGTACCGCCTGTTCGATTTCGCGCTTGGCCAGCGCGGGTCTCGAAACGCTCGCCTTGCGCGCACCGGCGCATCCGCAGGCGCAGGCGCTGCTGCGAGCCGTCAGACGGCCGCTCGCCGCACCGAGCGCCAACCGCTCGGGTCACGTGAGCCCAACCACTTCCGACCACGTGGTCGATGAGCTCGATGGCCGTATCGCTGCCGTGCTCGACGGGGGGCCATGCCGCGTTGGCATTGAGTCCACCGTGGTCGATCTATCGCAGCCACACGCGGTGCTGCTGCGGCCGGGCGGCGTACCACGCGAACAGCTTGAAAGCGTGCTTGGGCTCGTGGCCGGTGCGACGGATGCGGACGCATCGCGTTCGCCCGGCATGTTCGAACGCCACTATGCGCCAGCGCGGCCGTTGCGCCTCAATGCCACGACGGTTGCGCCCGACGAGGCGCTGCTGGCGTTCGGCCCACCCCTGCCTGGCGCCGGAGCGACCGTCAATCTGTCGTCGGCACACAATTTGACCGAAGCGGCCGCCAATCTGTTCGCGGCGCTGCGTACGCTCGATCAGCCGCGGTTCACGGCGATCGCGGTCATGCCCATCCCCGAAACCGGCCTAGGCGCGGCGATCAACGACCGCCTACGGCGCGCGGCGCGCGGGCGCGCCAACTGAGGGCTGGACGGCAACCGGTCGGGAGCGATAGGGCTTTAGGCATGGACAGCGTTGCCGCCGCCGATACGCTCGCGCGCCTCAAGGCCGTCGTCGGGCCGAGAGGCGTCGCCGAGGGCGCCGATACCGAGCCTTACTTCGAAGAACGACGCGGCCGTTATCGCGGCGCCGCGCTCGCCGTGCTGCGGCCTGCCTCGACCGACGACGTGGCGAAGCTGGTCACGATCTGTGCCGAGGCGCGGCTGCCGATCTATCCGCAGGGCGGCAACACCGGCCTGTCGGGCGGCGCCGTCGCGGCGGTCAACGGCGTGCTGATCAACCTAGGCCGCATGAACCGCATCCGCGCACTGGATGCGCTCAACTTCACCATCACCGCGGAAGCCGGTTGCATTCTCGCCGAGTTGCAGCGCGCCGCCGAAGCCGCCGACCGGCTCTTTCCCCTCAGCCTCGGCGCCGAAGGCTCGTGCCAGATTGGCGGCAACCTGTCGACCAACGCCGGCGGCATCAACGTCCTGCGTTATGGCAACACGCGCGAATTGGCGCTCGGCCTCGAAGTCGTGCTGCCCGATGGCCGCGTCTGGAACGGGCTGCGTGGCCTGCGCAAGAGCAACGTCGGCTACGATCTCAAACAGCTGTTCATCGGCGCCGAAGGAACACTCGGCATCATCACCGCGGCAACGCTCAAGTTGTTTCCGCGCCCGCACGAGGTTGAAACCGCGCTGGTCGGTTTGAAGCGTGTCGAGGACGTCATGGACTTGTTCGCGCGCGCCCGCGCGGCAAGCGGCGATCAACTGACCGGCTTCGAGCTCATTCCGCGCATCGGCATCGACAACGTGCTGGAATACGGCGAGGGTTACCGCGAGCCGCTGGCCGCCAAGCATCCGTGGTACGCGCTGCTCGAAATCTCGTCGAGCCGCACCGGTGCGGGACTGCGACAGGCGCTTGAGGCGTTTCTGGAATCGGCGATGGCGGTGGACTTGGTCCAGGACGGTGTCATCGCCGAAAGCGAGACACAGCGCCGCGAGCTCTGGCGCATCCGCGCGGGTCTTCCCGAGCAGCAGGAGAAGCTCGGCGGCAGCATCAAGCACGACGTTTCGGTGCCGATCAGCAAGGTGGCTGAATTCATCGTCCGAGCGAGCAAGGCGGTGAGCGACCGGCTGCCTGGCATCCGGCCCTATCCGTTCGGCCATGTCGGCGACGGCAACATCCATTTCAACCTGACGCAGCCGCCGGGCGCCGACAAAGCCGTCTACCTGAAGCGTTGGGCGGAATTCAACCGCATCGTCCACGACATCGTCGTATCGCTCGGCGGCTCGATCAGCGCGGAGCATGGCATCGGCCTGGCGCGGCGCGACGAGCTCGTGCACTACGCGCAGCCCCTCGAGCTCGAAACCATGCGACGAATCAAGGTAGCGCTCGATCCCGACGGCATCATGAATCCCGGCAAGGTGCTATGAGCGGCTACGCCGCGCCGCTGGCCGAGATGCGCTTTGCACTCGACGAGATCGCCGGGCTGCCGGAAATCGCCAAACTACCCGGATACGAAGCCGTTTCGGCTGATGTCGTCGACGCCGTGCTTGGCGAGGCGGCGAAATTGGCCGGCAATGTCATCGCGCCAACCAATCGGACCGGCGATATCGAGAAGAGCCGGCTCGAAAACGGCGTGGTGCGCACCCCCGCCGGCTTCAAGGAAGCCTATCGCGCCTACGCGGGCGGCGGCTGGAGCGCGCTGTCGGCGCCGCCCGAGCATGGCGGTCAGGGACTGCCGATCGCTCTCGACACCGCGGTCAATGAGATGTGGATGAGCGCCAACTTCGCCTGGTCGCTGTGTCCGATGCTGAGCATCAGCGCCTGGGAATTGCTCGAGCAGCTCGGCACGCCGGCGCAGCAGCGGCTCTATCTCGGCCGGCTGATCTCCGGTGAATGGACTGGGACAATGAATCTGACGGAGCCGCAGGCCGGCTCCGACCTCGGCGCATTGCGGACGCGGGCCGTGCGCGAAGGCGACCATTACCGCATCACCGGCCAGAAGATCTTCATCACCTGGGGCGAACACGACATGGCCGGCAACATCGTCCATCTCGTGCTCGCGCGGCTACCCGACGCGCCCGCTGGCACCAAGGGCATTTCGCTGTTCGTCGTGCCCAAGTTTCTCGTCAACGACGATGGCAGCCTGGGCGCGCGCAACGACCTGCGTTGCGTCAGCCTCGAGCACAAGCTCGGCATTCACGCGAGCCCGACCTGCGTCATGTCCTATGGCGACGACGGTGGCGCCGTCGGCACCCTCGTGGGCGAGGAGAACCGTGGCCTTGAGGCGATGTTCATCATGATGAACGTCGCGCGGCTGCATGTCGGCTTACAGGGCGTGGCGATCGGCGAGCGCGCTTATCAGCAGGCACGGACCTTTGCACACACGCGCATCCAGGGCAAACCGACTGGCGCCAAAGACGGCATCGGGCTGCCGATCAAACATCATCCCGACGTGCGTCGCATGCTGCTGTCGATGCGCGCGGCAAGCGAAGCATCGCGCGCCCTCGCCTATTACGCCGCCGGCGCGACCGACCGCGCCCGCCGGCTGCCTGACGCCGCGCAGCGCGCCCGCGCCCAGGCTCGGCTCGATTTGCTGACGCCGGTGGTCAAGGCCTGGTGCACCGATCAAGGCGTCGAAACCGCCAGCACCGGCATACAAGTGCACGGCGGCGTGGGCTTCATCGAGGAGACCGGCGCCGCGCAGCATTGGCGCGACGCCCGCATCGCGCCGATCTACGAAGGCACCAACGGCATTCAGGCGAACGACCTCGTCGGCCGTAAGCTGCTGCGCGATGGCGGCGCGGCCGTCGCCGACCTCATCGCCGAAATGCGCCGCGACCAGAGCCGGCTCGACGGTCACGATGCCGACGGCCATTTGGCCCGTGGCGTCGATGCACTGGAGCACGCGACGAAGGGCCTGCTCGCGAGCGCCGCCAACGATCTCAGCGCCGCGCTCGCCGGCGCAGAGCCCTATCTCCGCTTGCTGGGCACGGTTGCCGCCAGCTGGCTGCTCGCGCGCGGCGCCGCGGCCGCGACACGACGCCTGAAAGCCGGTGCCGGCGACCGGCTGTTCCTCGAAGCCAAAATTGCCACCGCGCGATTCCATGCCGAGCATCGGTTGGCGCAAGCGCCCGCGTTGCTGCCGGCGGTCGCCGGCGGCCGCACGGTGATGGGATTCGATCTCGACTTGATCTAGCGGCGACGGCTGCGCGGGCGCGATCAGGCCGGTTTGTTATTGACGCAGCGCAGCAGCTTCCAATAGCCGAACAGATTGCTCGGCCGGATGTCGCGGACTTCGAGCTTGCCGTCCGTAATGAAATCGTCGAGCGGGAAGTCGGCGTGGAATCCGATCTTGCCAGCCAGCGGCGCGAGCGCCTTTTCGAAACGGCTGATCAGCCAACCGTCGCTCATGAAATGATTGACGATGACGATCGTGCCGCCCGGACGGCAGACGCGACGCATCTCGGCGGCGAAGCGCGCGGGGTTCGGCACCACCGACGCGACGTAGAGCGCAAGCACGGCGTCGAAACTGTCGTCGGTGAAGCTCGTCTGTTCGGCATCCATCACGTGTAGCGCCTTGACCTGTGTCAGTCGCTTGCGCGCGACACGCGTCTTGGCCTTGGCGAGCATCTCGGCCGAGACGTCGATGCCGGTGACCTCAGAGTCGTCACGGAAATAGGGCAACGACAGGCCGGTGCCGACGCCGACCTCGAGGATACGCTGCCCCGGCAGATTGTTGGCGATCCCCACCGCGGCCTTGCGACCGGGATGGAAGATCGGACCGAAAACGAAATCGTAAGAGCCGGAAAAGAGCCGATAGGTCTTCAGCGTGTCCTGCAGATCCATGGACGACTTTACTCCGACGCTACTTCCAATAACGCGCGAGGGCCGATAACGATGCGTCAGCCCCGCCGACGCGCTTTATAGCAGGGTGACGTGATCGGCTTCGAGCCCCTTGCGGCCTTCGACGACATCGACCTGCACGCGCTGGCCCGCTTCCAGGGCGTTGACGCCGCTGCGCCGTAAAGCGGTGACGTGGACGAAGATGTCCTTCCCGCCACCTTCGGGCGCGATGAAGCCATAGCCCTTGTCGGGCTCGAACCATTTGACCGCGCCCTGCATCGTCTGGGCGGGACCGCGCGGCGCGCTCGGGCGCCCGCCGCCGTTGCCGCCTCCGCCGCCAGGCACGGCGGTGCTGTTGTCGAGGTTGAGAACATTGACGACCAAAGGCCCTTTGGCGCCAGCGCCGACTTCGCAGACGATCGACGCGCCTTCGCGCGCTTCGCCATAACCCGCCCGGCGCAATACCGCCATCGGCAGAAACGCATCGGGCGTGCCATCGGATAAGCTGACGAAACCAAAGCCTTTGGCGGTGTTGAACCACTTCACCTTGGCTTCGACGCGGCGGCCGGACGTCGGTGCGTCATCGGCGCGAAAAAAATCAGGACGACGATCATACATGGCAGTCAGGAAAACCCCCTCCCGGAGACAGCTAAACAACTGTTTAGATTAGCGCGAATCGTGGCCCGCCGCCAGCATGCGGACGCGCTGGCCGGCTAGCCCCTCGCAGCCCTTTATGGGCGATAAGCCACCACCTTTTGCCGCTGTTCGCCCATGCCGGTCACGGTCAGCCGCATGCTATCGCCCGGCTTGAGGAATCGACCGCGCCCGAGCCCGACGCCCGACGGCGTGCCGGTGGCGATCAGATCGCCCGGCATCAGGGTCATGAATTCGCTGGTGTAGCTGATGATGGTGGCACAGTCGAAAATCATGTCCTTTGT
>JAGWIH010000134.1 GCA_028866355.1 Alphaproteobacteria bacterium | reverse complement strand
TTGCGCTCGTGGACGCCGGCGTCGACCAACGGACCGTCCGTGGTCGAGAAGCCGACGCCGAACGTAAAGTCACCGGTCGATTCCTCCTCGACGTTGACATGCACGATGGTCTTGTCCGGCGCCGAGCCCTGCGTATTGGTGACATTGACCTTCTTGAAGTAGTTCAGGTTCTTAAGCCGCTGTTCGGAGCGATCGAGCTTTTCGGTGCTGAACGCATCGCCTTCGACCAGCCGCATCTCGCGGCGGATGACGCGGTCGAGGGTGCGCAGATTGCCCGTGATGTCGATGCGCTCGACATAGACGCGCGGCCCCTCCTTGACGTCGTAGGTCACGTCGATGGTGTGCGCTTCCGCGTTGCGATTCACGCGTGGCTGAACCTGGACGAATGCGTAGCCACGATTGCCGAGCGCGTTGGTGATCGCATGGATGGTATTGTCGACGGCGTCGGCGTTGTACCAGTCGCCTTGCTTGGTCGTGATCAGCGCGCGAAGGATCGCCGGGTCGATTGTCTTCACTTCGTTGACCAGGTCGACCTTACCGAACTTGTAGCGCTGCCCCTCCTCCACCGTGAACGTCACCAGGAAGCCGTCGCGTTCGGGCGTCAACTCGGCGATCGCGGAGACGACGCGAAAATCGGCATAGCCCTGCGACAGATAAAATTTGCGCAGCAAATCGCGGTCATAGCTGATGCGGTCGGGATCGTAGGTATCGGAGGTCGACAGGAAGCGCCACCAGCGCGATTCCTTGGTCGAAACCACGCCGCGCAGCGTGTCGGCATCGAATATGTGGTTGCCGACGAAATTGATGGCTTTGACGCCGGTAAAGCTGCCTTCGTTGATTTCGAACACCAGATCAACGCGATTCTGATCGAGCTTGATGATCTTGGGATCGACGGTAGCGGCGAACCGGCCGTTGCGGCGGTAGAGGTCCAGAATACGGCTGACGTCGGCCTGCACTTTCTGGCGGGTGTAGACGCTGCGCGGCTTGAGCTGGACTTCGTTGGTGAGCGTTTCGTCGCTGAGCTTGTTGTTGCCTTCGAAAGCCACCCGGTTGATGACCGGATTCTCGACGACGTGGACAATGAGCGTGTCGCCTTCGCGCCGCAGCGTCACGTCGCTGAACAGGCCGGTGCCGTAGAGACTCTTCAGCGACTGATCCAGGCGTTCGGAATCGAATTTATCGCCAGGCCCGATCTCCATATAGGAACGGACGGTTTCGGGCTCGACGCGCTGCGTGCCCTCGATACGGATTTCCTCGATCGTACCGCCCGAGCTGATCCCTTCCGGAGCGGCCGCCTGGCTTTGGGCCAATGCCGGCGCCGACGTCGGCGGCGTCAGCCGCAAGCCTTGCGCCATCGCCGGCGGCGCGGCGACGAACAAAACGAACGTGAGCGCAATCGCCAACGCTGCGCCCAGCACTCTTCGCACGACTCCCCCCTCCGCGTTCACGCTGCTACCTGCCGACCATCAAGTCCCGAAGCCCTTCAAGAACTTGAGGATGCCGATATGCACGAGATCGTTCCACGTGGCGAAAACCATCAACGTCAACACCACCGCCAATCCCAGCCGAAAGCCGTACTCTTGCGCGCGCGGCCCGAGCGGCCGGCCGCGAAGCGCCTCGGCGGCGTAGAACAGCAGATGGCCGCCATCGAGCACCGGGATCGGAAACAGATTGATCAATCCGAGATTGACCGAGAGCACCGCCATGAACCACAGCAGCGCGACCGCGCCGCCTTGCGCGACCTCGCCCGACATCTGAGCGATGCGCAGCGGGCCGCCGATTTCGTCGGCCGGCCGCGCGCCGATGATCATCTGCCAGACCGCCGTCAGCGTGCCGGTGATGAGATTGCCGGTTTCCTGTCCGGCGCGCCAAACGGCGTCGACCGGATTACGGCGGACATAATTGACGCCCTGGCGCTCGATGCCGAGCAACGGAAAGCGATGGTCGTAGCCGAACCGGTCGGTGACGGTGGTCACACGCGGCGTGATCGACAACGTCAGATCCTTGCCGCTGCGCTGGACGGTGATCGCCAGCGGCTTGCCCGTGTCGAGCCGAACCGCCTGCTGAATGTCCTCGAAGCGGTGGATCGCCGCTCCGTCGATGCCGACGATCGTGTCGCCGGGCAGGAGGCCGCCTGCGGCGGCAGCGCTGCCGGCCTGCACCTTGCCGATTTGCGGCGGCGTGAATGGCTGGCCGACGGTCGCGAACAGCACCGCCAGCGCCACCAGGGTGAAAACGAAATTGGCCGCCGGGCCGGCGGAGACGACCGCGACGCGCTGCATCAGCCGCTTGTGATGGAACGACACCGCCTTTTCGGCGTCGGTCATGGCGGCAAGCTGCTCGTCGGGCGCGGCCATCGAGGCGGGATCGGCATCGCCGAACATCTTGACGTAGCCGCCGAGCGGCACCGCGCTCACCTTCCAGCGCGTCCCGACACGGTCGGTCCAGCCGAAAAGCTCGGGGCCGAAGCCGATGGAAAAGGTCTCGATCCGCACCTTGTTCCAGCGCGCGACCAAATAGTGGCCGAGCTCGTGGACGAAGACGAGGACCGTCAAAACGACGAGAAACGGCACCACGTAGCCGATGCCACCGCTCAGGAAACCCATGAAACCCGCACTCCCGCGACCCCGAACGGCGGTTACCTTAGCAAAAAACGGCCAAAAACAGGCCTTAAAAGCGCGGCATTGTGAGCCTGTGACCGACTCGGCCCTGGGCGAACTAGCGCCATTGCAGCGGCGTCATGCCGGTCACCAGGATCAGGACCGCCAGGGTTAGAGATGCGGCCAACAGGCTGTCGAGCCGATCCAACACGCCGCCATGACCGGGAATGAGGCCGCCCGTATCCTTGACGTCGAAGCGCCGCTTGGCCGCGGATTCGACGAGGTCGCCGAGTTGCGCCGCGACGCCGAGCAACACGCTCGCCGGCACCACGTATGCCGGCGCGCCGTCGGCGAGCGCGGCCGCGCCGCAGCCCACAAGCCCGGCGCCGACCAGTCCGCCGACAAAGCCCGCCCAGGTTTTGTTCGGCGACAGAGCCGGCGCGAGCTTGGGTCCGCCGATCGCGCGGCCGACCGCATAGGCGGCGCTATCGACGGCCCAGACGAGGATCAGCAGCCAGAGCGTCGTGGCGCGGCCACCGATCATGGCGGTCCACACAAAGCCGACGCAGCCGAGCGCCAACCACAACGTCCCGCCCGCCGCCCAGAGCGGCGCCGGTGCGGTGCGTCCGACCGCCTGCGCGCCAACCGTGGCCGCGCCCATCACCGCGACCGCGCAGGCGGCGGCCGGATAAGCGAACGCGGCGAGGACCGAGGCGGCCAAGGGCGTGGCGACGATGAGCGCGCGGCGCGGTTCCGGTCCGCCATTCGCCAGCCGCGCCCATTCGATGCCCATGCCGGCGGCCGCGGCGGCGACGAGCGCCGGCAGCCACGGCCAGCCGTACCACACGGCGGCGAGCGCCGGCGGCATCAGCACCAGCGCGGAGACGATGCGCAGCTTTACGCCGCTGTTGCCCGACTGCGACATTTCCCCCCGCAAAAACTCGCGTCTCAGCGCGAAACCCCCTCACCCTGCCCTCTCCCCCTAAAGGGGGCGAGGGTTGCTTTAGGTTCGCGCGCCGAATTTCGAATCAGCGCGAGCCAACGGAAGCGCCGTAGCGGCGATCGCGGCCGTGGAAATCACGCACGGCCTTTTCGAGATCGCCCTTGGCGAAATCGGGCCACAGCGTCGGCGTGAACACCAGCTCGGCGTAAGCGGTCTGCCAGAGCAGGAAATTGCTGATGCGCTGCTCGCCGCTGGTGCGGATGAGCAGATCGGGATCGGGAATGCCCGCGGTCAGCAGCCGCGCCGCGAACGTATCCTCGTCGATATCGGCGGGCGCAAGACGTCCGGCTGCGACGTCTTCGGCAAGGCGCCGCGCCGCGAGCGCGATCTCCGCGCGGCCGCCATAGCTGAGCGCGATCGACAGATTGAGCCGATCGTTGCCCGCGGTCAGCTTCTCGGCATTGTCGATCATGCCGACGACATCGGGCGGCAGCTTGGCGCGCTCGCCGATGACGCGCAGGCGCACGCCGTTGCGGTGCAGCTCGGCGATCTCGCCGCGGATGTAATGGCGCAGCAGACCCATCAGGTCGCTGACCTCGTCCGCCGGCCGCTTCCAGTTCTCGGACGAGAAGCCGAACAGCGTCAGATATTTGATGCCGAGTTCGACCGACGCGGTCAGCGTGCGGCGCACCGCCTCGGCGCCGGCGCGGTGGCCGGCGATGCGCGGCAGGCCGCGTGCTTTGGCCCAGCGGCCGTTGCCGTCCATGATGATCGCGACATGCGTCGGCGGCGGCATCGGATCGAGTGGCGAGAACTGGTTCATCGTCGAGAACTACACTTGCAGGATTTCTTTGTCTTTTTGATGGAGCATCTCGTCGACGCGCTTGATTGTCGCATCCGTCAGGCCCTGGATGTCCTTATCGAGCTTGCGGTGCTGATCCTGCGAGATTTTGCCGTCTTTTTCCTGTTTCTTGAGGCCGTCGAGGCCCTCGCGCCTAACATTTCTGACAGCCACGCGCGCCTGTTCGGCGTAGCGCGCGGTCACCTTGGTCATTTCCTTGCGCCGGTCTTCGCTCAAATCGGGCACCGGCACGCGGACGAGCTGGCCGTCGGCTTGCGGGTTCAAGCCGAGATTGGCTTCGCGGATCGCCTTCTCCACCGCCTTGACGAGACCCTTGTCCCAGACCTGCACGACGATGAGCCGCGGCTCGGGCGCGCTGACCGAGCCGACCTGGTTCATCGGCATCATCTGGCCGTAGGCGTCGACGCGCACCGGATCGAGCAGGCTCGGCGTGGCGCGGCCGGTGCGGAGCCCGGTGAATTCCTTGCGCAGCACTTCGAGCGCGCCGTCCATGCGCTTGCGCAGCGCGCTGACAATCGGATCTTCGCTCACGGCGTTTCCTCGATGACGGTGAAGCGGCCCTTGCCCGTGACAGCGTCGGCAAGCGAGCCCGCCTGATGGATGGAGAAGACGAGGATCGGGATGTGGTTCTCGCGCGCCAGCGACACCGCGGCGGCGTCCATCACCTGCAAATCCTTCGACAGTACGTCGTGATAGCTGAGCCGCTCGAAGCGCGCCGCCTTTTTGTCCTTGTTCGGATCGGCGGTGTAGACGCCGTCGACCTTGGTCGCCTTCAACAGCGCCTGGCACTCGGTCTCGGAGGCGCGCAACGCCGCCGCCGTGTCGGTGGTGAAGAACGGATTGCCGGTGCCGGCGGCAAAGATGACGACACGGCCCTTTTCCATGTGGCGGATGGCGCGACGCCTTATATAAGGCTCGCACACCGCCTGCATCGAGATCGCCGACTGCACGCGCGTCGGCACGCCCATGCGCTCGAGCGCCGATTGCATGGCGAGCGAATTGATGATGGTGGCGAGCATTCCCATGTAATCGCCGGTGGCGCGGTCGATGCCGGCGCCCTCGCCCGCCAGACCGCGGAAGATGTTGCCGCCGCCGATCACCAAGGCAACCTGAACGCCCATGGCATGGACCGATTTCACCTCGGCGGCCAGGCGCTGGACGATCTTGGGATCGAGGCCATAGCCCTGATCGCCCATCAGCGCCTCGCCCGACAGCTTCAGCAGGACGCGGCGGAATTTGGCGGCAGGCGCAACGGCCCGGGCGGGTTCAGCGGCCATGGTTCAAGGCTCTCACACCGTTCTTTCGGACGGCGCGGATCATACATCATGCGCGCGGCCGGGATAAGCAAATGGGAACATTTCACCACGGAGACGCAAAGAGCACGAAGGAAGGCATTGGATTCAACAGCCTCCGTGACCTTCGTGCCTCCGTGGTGAGAACGCCCCTCACCCTACCCTCTCCCCCTGACGGGGGCGAGGGTCAGAAAGGTCAGCGCTAGCGCTTGGCGACGGCGGCGACCTCGGCGGCGAAATCGGTGGCTTCTTTCTCGATGCCTTCGCCCAGCGCAAAGCGCGCGAATCCGGCGAGTTTGAGCGGCGCGCCCGAGTCCTTGGCGATCGACTCGATAACCTTGGAAATCCGGCTTTCGCCGTCGACGACATAGACCTGCTCGTGCAGGACGGTGTCCTCGTAGAACTTCTTGAGCCGGCCTTCGACCATTTTATCGATGATGTTGTCCGGCTTGCCCGAGGCCTTGGCCTGCTCGCGCAGCACGTCGCGCTCGCGCGCGAGGTCCTTGGCGTCGACCGAAGCCGTGTCGAGATAGCGCGGATTGGATGCTGCGACGTGCATCGCCAGGTTGCGGCCGTGCGGATGGAGCTTGTCGGCCGGCGCGCCCGATTCGAGCGCGACCAGCACGCCGATCTTGCCGAGGCCCGGCGCCAGCGCCGAATGCATATAGGCGGCGACCGCGCCCTTGGTCACGGCAAGCCGCTTGGCGCGACGCAGATTCATGTTCTCGCCGATGGTGGCGATCATGTGCGTCAGTTCCTCGCCCACCGTT
>JAGWIH010000133.1 GCA_028866355.1 Alphaproteobacteria bacterium | reverse complement strand
TGCGGCGGGCCTTTCGATGACAACAGAGCAGCATAAAGCCGAAATCGCGCGGCTGATCATGGAGCTGCGCGCCGAAGGCATTGCCGATCAGCGCGTGCTCAATGCCGTCGAACGCACGCCGCGCGAATTGTTCGTACCGGCGACGTTCCGCGAACAAGCCTACGAGAACGTCGCTCTGCCAATCGGCCACGGCCAGACCATCAGCCAGCCCTATGTCGTCGCGCTGATGACCCAGGCGCTCGAACTCACCGACCGTCATAAGGTTCTCGAAGTCGGCACCGGCTCGGGCTATCAGGCGGCGGTGCTCGCGCGGCTGTGCCGCCGCGTGCTCACCATCGAGCGGCATCGCGCGCTGATCAAGGAGGCCGAGGCGCGCTTTGCGAAGCTGCGGCTGCATAACGTGACGACGCGCTTTGGCGACGGCACCAAAGGCTGGCCCGAGCACGAAACCTTCGACCGCATCATGGTCACCGCGGCGGCGCCGGAGATTCCGGATAATCTGCTCGAGCATCTCGCCGAAGGCGGCATCCTCGTGGCGCCGGTCGGCCCGGCCCGGCGCGACCAGAAATTGCTGCGCGTACGGCGCAAGAACGGGGACCTGGCGGTCGAAGATTTGGGCGGCGTCCGATTCGTGCCGCTGGTTGCCGGCTTGCCGCGGGTGCGCGAAGGCCTGTCGCGGCCGCCGCGCGCGTCATAAACTGCGCCGATGAGTCCGCGCGATCGGCGACGGCGCGCTTCGATAATCGTACTCGCTCTGGCAGCGGCGCTCGCCGGTTGCCAGAACGCGCATGTGCGGCTGGGCGCACCATCGCCTGCCGGATCGACTGCGCCGCCGGTCGCGCAAAACCCGCCGGCGCCACTGCCGCCCAACCCGGGCAACATTCCGGGCGGGCAATTCTTGGTCCGGCACAACGAAACAATCTATCAGGTCTCGCAACAGACCGGCTCGCCGGTGCGCGATCTGATCGATGCCAATCATTTGCGGCCGCCTTATCGGCTGAAATCCGGCCAGACCCTCATTGTGCCGCGGACGCCGACGCATGTCGTGCAGCATGGCGAGACTTTGTATTCGATCGCCAATAGCGAAGGCGTCGAGCTCTATTCGCTGGCGCGGATGAACGAGCTGACTCCGCCCTTCGCCGTGGAGCCGGGCCGCATCTTGAAGTTGCCGCCGGCGGTGGCACGGCCTTTGGCGCCTCAACCCCCACTTCCGGCGCCGCCGCCGGGCAAGCCCGAGATCGCCGCGACGCCGCTTGCGCCGGTCACGACGCAGCAGTTGGGTGCGCCGCCGTCACCGCCGCCGCAGAAGCCCGAGGTCGCGAGCGTGCCGCCGGCGCAGGCGCCTGCGGCCACGCCGCAACAGCCGCAAGCGGAGCTGCCGGCGCCCCCGCCGCGCGCCGGCCGGTTCATGTGGCCGGTGCAGGGCAAAATCATCGGTCATTACGGCACGACGCCGGCGGGCACGCATAACGACGGCATCAACATCGCCGCGGCCAAGGGCACGCCCGTGCGCGCCGCCGATTCCGGTGTCGTCGCTTATGCCGGCAACGAGCTGCGCGGCTACGGCAATCTCGTTCTCATCAAGCATGCCGGCGGCTGGATGACGGCCTACGCGCACAACGGCCCGCTGCTGGTAAAACGCGGCGACGTGGTGAAGCGCGGACAGGAAATAGCCACGGTAGGATCTACGGGCATCGTCAGCGAGCCGCAGCTCCATTTTGAAATCCGCCGCGGTACGCAGGTGCTCGATCCGACGCAGTATCTGGCGGCGAGCCAGGCGAGCGCGGTGCGTTAGCGCGCTTCGAGTTTCTTCCCGAGGCGGCCGGCGAGATCCTGGATGTATTGCCACGCCACGCGGCCGGAGCGCGCGCCGCGGGTGATCGCCCATTCCTGCGATTCCGCCTTGAGCTTGTCGGCCGGATAGTCGAGGCCATAGCGCTTGGCATAGCCGCGGATCATCGCCTGATAGGTTTCCTGGTCGCAGGCGTGGAAGCCGAGCCACAGACCAAACCGATCCGAGAGCGAGACTTTTTCTTCGACCGCTTCGCCCGGCATGATCGCCGTCGAACGCTCGTTCTCGATCATGTCGCGCGCCAGCAAGTGGCGGCGGTTCGACGTGGCGTAGAGCACGACATTATCCGGCCGGCCTTCGATGCCGCCCTCAAGCACCGCCTTGAGCGATTTGTAGCTGGCGTCCTGCGCATCGAACGACAGATCGTCGCAGAACAGAAGGCAGCGCCTTTTGGTCGTGCGCAGTTTCGACAAGAGAACGGGGAGGGACGGGATGTCCTCGCGGTGGATCTCGACGAGCACCAGCGCCCGCGGCCGCTCGTTGTTGACCGCCGCGTGCACCGCTTTGACCAGCGACGACTTGCCCATGCCGCGCGCGCCCCACAACAGGACGTTGTTTGCGGGCAGGCCTTTGGCGAAGCGCTGCGTGTTGTCGAGCAGGATGTCGCGCACCCGCTCGACGCCCTGCAACAGCTCGATGTCGACGCGGTTCACCGTCTTCACCGGCTCGAGCCATTGGCCTTCGGCGTGCCAGATGAAGGCGTCGGCGGCCTCGAAATCGACCGGCGGATAGGCCTTCGGCGCGAGGCGCTCGAGGGCGTCGGCGATGCGTTGCAACAGCGTGTCGTGGCTCTTGTCGGCGCTCATGGAAGGGGCGATAAGCCTTTGGTCGGGAGGGAAAATTTCGCCGCGACCCTAAGCGCGCGGCTGCGCGCCGTCAACAGCGCCCTCGCCTTGCGCTTTCAACCTAAGTCCATTACCAATGCGCTCCACATCGCGCGGGAGTCCGATATGTTCTTGATTTCGCCGGCCTATGCGCAGGCGGCCGGAGGCAGCAGCGCAAGCTCCATCATGCAGATGGCGCCGCTCGCGCTGATCTTCGTCGTCTTCTATTTCTTCCTCATCCGGCCGCAGCAGAAGAAGGCGAAAGAGACCAAGTCGATGCTAGCGGCGCTGCGCCGCGGCGACCGCGTCGTCACCGGCGGCGGCATCGTCGGCACCGTCGCCAAGGTGGTGAACGACGACGAAGTGCTCATCGACATCGCCGACAACACCCGCGTGCGCGTCGTGCGCAGCACCATCGTCAACGTGCTCGCCAAGACGGCGCCGGCGGCCGGCGCTAAGGATAACGGCGACGACGCCGATGAATCCGCGGCCAAAGACGAAACGAAGGACAGCGCCAAAGCCGGCGGCTAACGTATGCTGTATTTCCAGACGTGGAAGGTCGCCCTCATCCTGGCGGTTTGTGCGCTGGGGGTTATCTTCACGCTGCCCAACGCCTTTTCGACGCAGACGGTAGAGAGCTGGCCGGGCTTCTTTCCGAAGCATCAGGTAAGCCTCGGGCTTGATCTCCGCGGCGGCTCATACCTGCTGCTCGAAGTCGACACGGCGTCGGTCGAACGTGATCGGCTCAACAACCTGGTCGACGAGCTCCGCACCGCGCTGATCGCGAGCCATGTCGGTTACACCAGTCTCGGCGTCGCTGGCGATCACGTCTCGGTCAAACTGACCGATGCATCGAAATATCAGGACGTGCACGACGCCGTCGTCAAATACGACCCCGATCTTCAGTTCACGACCGCATCCGACGGCACGATCACGCTCAAGCCCACCCAAGAAGCCGTCGAGAAGCGGCGGCAATCGGCCGTCGACCAATCGATCGAGATCGTCCGCCGCCGCATCGACGAAACCGGCACGCGCGAAGCGACCATCCAGCGCGAAGGCGACAAGCGCATCCTCATCGAGTTGCCGGGCGTCAGCAATCCCGAGCACGTCAAAGCGCTGCTCGGCAAGACGGCGCGGCTGACCTTCCAGATGGTCGATCAGAATGCGTCGGCCGACGAAGGACGCGCGGGCCACGTGCCGCCGGGCGACGAATATCTGCCGGCAACGGAAAACCGTCCAGGCCTGCCCACCGGTTATGTTGTAAAACGCCGCGCGTTGGTCTCGGGCGACATGCTGACCGACGCGCAGCCGACCTTCCAGGAAAACGAGCCGGTGGTGTCGTTCAAGTTCGATTCCGTCGGCGCCCGGCGCTTTGCGGAAGCGACCAAGGAAAACGTCGGAAAATTGTTCGCCATCGTGCTCGACAACAAGGTGATCAGCGCGCCGGTGATCCGCGAACCGATCCTGGGCGGGCAGGGCGTGATTAGCGGCAGCTTCACCGCGCAGTCGGCGAGCGATCTGGCGCTGCTGCTGCGCGCCGGCGCGCTGCCGGCGCCGCTGACCGTGATCGAGGAACGCAGTGTCGGCCCCGATCTCGGCGCGGATTCGATCCGTGAAGGCACGACCTCGTGCATCGTCGGCGTCATTCTGGTCGTGCTGTTCATGATCGTGTTTTATGGCCTGTTCGGAATCTTCGCCGACATTGCGCTGTTCTTTAACCTCTGCATCATGATGGCGGCACTGACGCTGCTGGGCGCGACGCTGACGTTGCCCGGCATCGCCGGCATCGCGCTGACCTTGGGCATGGCGGTCGACGCCAATGTGCTGATCTACGAGCGCATCCGCGAGGAAGTGCGCGGCGGCCGCTCGCTGATCTCGTCGCTGCAAGCGGGATTCGAGCGCGCCTTCGGCACCATTCTGGACAGCCACGTCACGACTCTCGTCGCCGGCGCCCTCATGTTCTGGCTCGGCTCCGGTCCGGTGAAGGGTTTCGCCGTGACCTTGAGCATCGGCGTTCTCACCTCTTTATTTTCGGCCATCCTGGTGACGCGTCTGCAAATCGTCACCTGGCTGCGCCGCTTCAAGCCCAAAGTTATTCCGATTTAGGTCCGCGCCGATGTTCCGTCCGCTCATCGTCATCCGCCGCATCCCCAACATCGATTTCATGGGGCTGCGGATGTTTGGATTCGCGATCTCGGCGGTGATGACGATCGGCTCGATCGTGCTGTTCGGCGTCAACGGCCTCAACTACGGCATCGATTTTTCCGGCGGCATCGTCATCGAGGCGCGCACGCCGCAGGCCGCGGATATTTCGGCGATGCGCACCAAGCTCGACAGCCTTGGCATCGGCCAGGTGGCGCTGCAAGGTTTTGGCGGACCCAACGACGTGATGATCCGCGTCCAGCGCCAGCCCGGCGGCGATCAGGCGCAGGAAAACGCGGTCACCAAGGTCAAGCAGGCGCTCGGTCCGGACGTCGATTATCGCAGCACCAACGTCGTCGGGCCGACGATCGGCGCCGAACTGATCCGCGCCGGCACCATCGCGACGATCCTGGCGCTGGTCGCGATTGCAATCTATGTCTGGTTCCGCTTCGAGTGGCAGTTCGGCATCGGCGCGATGCTGTCGACGCTGCATGATACGATCACGACCGTTGGTTTGTTCGCGCTGTTGCAGGTCGAGTTCAATCTGACGACGTTGGCGGCGATCTTGACCATCGCCGGTTATTCGATCAACGACACGGTCGTGATCTATGACCGCGTGCGCGAGACCATGCGCCGCTACAAGACGATGGATTTCTCGACGCTCATCAATAAGAGCCTCAACGAAACTCTGTCGCGTACCATCCTGACGGTCAGCACCACGGCGCTGGCGGTGTTGTCGCTGTTCTTCTTCGGCGGCCAGGTGCTGCACGGCTTCTCGATCGCGATGCTGTGGGGCATCGTCGTCGGCACGTACTCGTCGCTCTTCATCGCCGCGCCGATGCTGTATTACATTCGGCCCAAGGGCGTGCACGGCCGTGGCGGCGAACCCGCGCCGTCGCCGGCTTCGGCCCATCCGTCTCCGGGGACCAAGACCGGCGCGCCGTGACCGACGTCACGCCCCTGATCCCCGCCGGGCGCCAGGTCGTCGACAGTTACGGGCGCAACGGGTTCCACGTCAGCGGCGTCGCCTACGCGGGCGCCATCCTGGTGACCGCCGAAGCCACGGTCGCGTGGCCGGTCGGCGCGCTGGACGCGATCACGCCCGACAGCTTCAGCACGTTGTTCGACCGCGGCATCGAGATTCTGCTGTTGGGCTGTGGCCCACGCATGGTGCCGGTGCCGCCGGCGCTGCGCGCCGCGCTCAAGGCCAAAGGCATCGTGGTTGACGCGATGGACACGGGCGCCGCGTGCCGCACCTACAACGTCCTGGTAGCCGAGGAGCGCCACGTCGCCGCGGCGTTGTTACCGGCCGGTTAACCACGCAACCTTGACGGGCGGGTCGAAAGCCGCCAGCGTGCGGCCGCTCGTTCGCGTAATCCCGGGTTAGGCGGCGCCGGAGCGTCTGCCCCGATCGAATTCGCCGGGAGGCCGTTGAGCATGGCATCAGTCGTCGAATCTGAGACGTCGGCACCGTCGTCGCTTGCGGCGTTCGTCCGGCAACACGACCGCGATCGCTTCGCGACCGCCATGTTCGCGCCCGAGCCTCGCCGCGAAAATCTGTTCGCGCTCTACGCCTTCAACTACGAGCTCGCCAAGGTACGCGAAAGCGTGCGCGAGCCGATGATGGGCCGTGTGCGGCTGCAATGGTGGCG
>JAGWIH010000132.1 GCA_028866355.1 Alphaproteobacteria bacterium | reverse complement strand
CCGGGGAGCGTAGTACCGGATGATTATCGGCATACCCAAGGAGCGCCGGGCCGGCGAGCTTCGCGTCGCGGCTTCGCCTGATACGGTCAAGCGCCTGGTCGGGCAAGGCCTCGCGGTCGTCGTCGAGCGTGGCGCCGGCGCCGGCGCCGCCTATACGGACGACGCATATGGCGCCGCGGGCGCCAAGTTGGCCGATGCTTCGGCCGCCCTCGGTTCCGACATTGTGCTCAAGGTGCAACGCCCGACCCCCGACGAGCTCAAGGGAATGAAATCCGGCGCGGTGCTGGTCGCAATGCTGGCGCCGTTGCAACACAAGGACGAGGTTCAGGCCTATGCCAAGGCAGGCCTGACCGCGTTCGCGATGGAGTTGGTGCCGCGCATCACGCGCGCCCAGACGATGGACGTGCTGTCGAGCCAGGCAAACCTCGCCGGCTACAAGGCGGTGCTCGACGCCGCCGATTATTTCGGCCGCGCCATGCCGATGATGATGACCGCCGCCGGCACGGTGCCGCCGGCGCGCGTTCTGGTCATGGGCGCGGGCGTCGCCGGCTTACAGGCGATCGCCACGGCGCGGCGCCTCGGCGGCGTCGTTTCGGCGACCGACGTGCGCTATGCCGCGAAGGAACAGGTCGAAAGCCTTGGCGCGACTTTCCTCACCGTCGATCTCGAGGCCATGAAGGCGATGGAGACGGCTGGCGGCTACGCCAAAGAGGCGAGTGAGGATTTCACCCGGCGCCAGCGCGAACACGTCACCGAAGCGCTCAAGAAGACCGATATTGTCATCTGTACGGCGCTCATTCCGGGCCGCAAGGCGCCGATCCTGATCACCAAGGAGATGGTCGGCGTCATGCGTACCGGCTCGGTGATCGTCGATATCGCCGTCGAGCAGGGCGGCAATGTCGAAGGCAGCAAGCCCGACGAGACCGTCACCACGCCGAACGGCGTCGCGATCATCGGCCACAGCAACATGCCCGCGCGCATCGCGGTCGACGCCAGCGCGCTTTACGCCCGCAACCTTTTCGCCTTCCTCGGCCTCATCGTGAGCAAGGACAAGGCCCTCAAGATTGATGAGGCGGACGAGATCGTGAAGGCAAGCCTGCTAACGCGCGACGGCAAGGTCGTCCATCCCCAACTGGCGGGAGCCTGAACGATGGCAACCAGCGCCCATGCCGACGTTTTCGTGTTCTTCCTGACTGTCTTCGTCCTGGCCGTCTTCGTCGGCTATTACGTGGTCTGGCGCGTGACGCCGGCCCTGCACTCGCCGTTGATGAGCGTCACCAACGCGATTTCGTCGGTGATCATCGTCGGTGCGCTGATTGCCGCCGGCCCGGCCGGATTCAGCTTTTCCAAAGTCATGGGCTTCGCCGCGGTGACGCTCGCGTCGGTCAACATCTTCGGCGGCTTCATCGTGACCCAGCGCATGCTCCAGATGTTCAAGAAGAAGGCGCCCAAGGCGAAGGCCGGCAAATGACCCCGAATCTTGCCGCCCTGCTCTACCTGCTCGCCAGCATCTGCTTCATTATGGCGCTGCGCGGCCTGTCGTCGCCCGAGACCGCACGCGGCGGCAACATGTACGGCATCGTGGGCATGGTGATCGCCATCGGCACCACGCTGGCCTCGCCCGGTGTGCTCAGCTACGGCGTGATTGCCGCCGGAATCATCATCGGCGGCACTATCGGCACCTTTATCGCCCTCAAGATCCAGATGACGGCGCTGCCGCAACTGGTGGCCGCCTTCCACAGCTTGGTCGGTTTGGCCGCCGTCTGCGTCGCCACGGCCGCATTCTATGCGCCCGCCGCCTACGGCATCGGCCAGCTCGGCGCGATCGAGGCCCACAGCCTGATCGAGATGAGCCTCGGTACCGCGATCGGCGCCATCACCTTCACCGGCTCGATCATCGCCTGGGGCAAACTGCAGGGCGTGATCACCGGCAAGCCGCTGGTGTTCCCGGGCCAGCACGTGATCAACGCGCTGCTTGGCCTCGTGCTCGTCGGGTTGATCGTCTGGTTCGTCATGGCGCAGCTGCCGGTGACGTTTTGGGCGGTCGTTGCCTTGTCGCTGCTTTTGGGCTTTCTGCTGATCGTGCCGATCGGCGGCGCCGACATGCCGGTCGTCATTTCGATGCTGAACAGCTATTCCGGCTGGGCGGCTTGCGGCATCGGCTTCACCCTCGCCAATTCGCTGCTGATCATCACCGGCGCGTTGGTCGGCTCCTCGGGCGCCATTCTCTCCTACATCATGTGCAAGGGGATGAATCGCTCGATCTTCAACGTCATCCTCGGCGGCTTCGGCACCGAAGGCGGCGCGGCAGCGGCCGGCGGCGGCGCGGGCGACAAGGCCGTCAAATCGGGCAGTGCCGATGACGCCGCCTTCATTCTCAAGAACGCCAGCTCGGTGATCATCGTGCCGGGTTACGGCATGGCGGTGGCGCAAGCGCAGCACGCGCTCAAGGAGATGGCGGATATCCTCAAGAAGGAAGGCGTCACCGTGCATTACGCCATCCATCCGGTGGCCGGCCGCATGCCGGGGCACATGAACGTGCTGTTGGCCGAAGCCAACGTGCCTTACGAGGACGTGATGGAGCTCGACGAGATCAACCGCGATTTCGCCTCGACCGACGTCGCGTTTGTCATCGGCGCCAACGACGTCACCAATCCGGCGGCCAAGACCGATCCGAAATCGGCGATCTATGGCATGCCGATCCTCGATGTCGAAAAGGCGAAGACCGTGCTGTTCGTCAAGCGCTCGATGGCGTCCGGCTATGCCGGCGTCGAGAACGAGCTGTTCTTCCGCGATAACACCATGATGTTGTTCGGCGACGCCAAGAAAATGTGCGAGCAAATCGTCAAGGCGTTGGGCGCCTAAGACAGCAGCCCGAGAAAACAAAAAGCCGCCCGTTGGGCGGCTTTTTTATTGGGTCGCCGTAAGACGATTTTAATACCCTTCGCGCTCCATGCGCTTGCGCAGCAGCTTGCGGTAACGGCGGACCGCTTCGGCGCGTTCGCGGGCGCGGCGCTCGGACGGCTTCTCGTAATTGCGACGGGTTTTCATTTCCCGGAAAAGCCCTTCGCGCTGCATCTTCTTTTTGAGCGCGCGAAGCGCCTGGTCGACGTTGTTGTCGCGGACGAGAATCTGCACGAGAGCGATGCGCCTTTCGCGGAGCCGAGGTTGTGGTCACATCCCGAACCGGCACCCTGGAACCGGCTCAAGGGTGCGCTGAATATCACCAAATCCGGCCGTTGTGAAGGCTGCGCCGGCGGCACGGCGACCAATCCCGCCGGGCGTGGCTTTTGCGCCGCATCATCGGGCCGATTCGGCTTATAGTGGCGTTATGGCCATTCTCAAGATCGCTCGCATGGGGCACCCGGTGCTGCGCGAAAAGGCAGCGCCGGTGACCGATCCGCAGACCGCGGAAATCCGCACCCTGGTCGCGGACATGATCGAGACCATGCACGATGCCGGCGGCACGGGCCTGGCTGCGCCGCAGGTCCATGTGCCGAAGCGCGTCGTGATCTTCGAGGTTGGCGAGACGCGGTTGACCGGTCGGCCGCTCGATCGGCCGCAGACCCTTACCGTGTTGATCAATCCGGTGATCGAACCGCTGACGACCGAAACCGAGCTTGGCTGGGAAGGCTGCCTGTCGGTCCCCGGCCTCAAGGGCGCGGTGCCGCGTTTCACCCGCATCCGTTATCGCGGCGTCGGCCTCGACGGCGCGCCGATCGACCGTACGGTCGAGGGCTTTCACGCCCGCGTCCTGCAACATGAATGCGATCATCTCGACGGCATCCTCTATCCCCAGCGCATGACCGATTTGCGGCTGCTGACCTATCTCGAAGAGGGTATGCGTTTCCCGATTGATATCGGTATTGCCGATGCCGACGCGGCCGAGTGACGTGAACGACCGCGCGCTCAAAGACAAAATCGTCTTGGCGATGCTGCCGGACGTTCCGTTCGAAGGCTGGAGCCGGCGCGCATTGCGGCACGCCGCCAAGCGTGTCGACCTGACCGAAGCAGAGCTGAGCTCGCTCTTCCCCCATGGCGTGCGTGACGCGGTTGCTGCGTTCAACGATTGGGCCGACCGTGCGACCGAAGCCGCGCTCGCCAAGCAGCGCGCGACGCGGCTCAAGCTGCGCGAGCGCATCGCACTTGGCGTCCGGACGCGGCTGACCGTGCTCGAGCCGCATCGCGAAGCAGTGCGGCGCATGCTGGCGTTCCTGGCGTTGCCGGCCAATCTGCCGCTCGGCCCGCGCCTGCTTTATCGCACCGTCGATATGCTGTGGCATGCGGCCGGCGATCGTTCGACCGATTTCAGCTTCTACACCAAGCGCGGCCTGTTGGCCGGCATCTATGTCGCCACGACGCTCTATTGGCTCGACGACAAATCGCCCGACCACGCGGCAACCGCGGAATTTCTCGACCGCCGGATCGCCGAGGTGATGCAGATCCCCAAGCTGCGCGGCCGTGCGACGGCGGCATTGGGCCGCTTGCCGAACCCGCTGGGCGCGCTCGGCCTCCTCACCCGTTTACGCCGCGCCTAACGCTTCGGCAGCAGGCGGGTGACGTGGCCCATCTTGCGGCCCGGTGACGGCTTGCCTTTGCCGTAAAGATGCAGATGCGCCGTCGGATCGGTGAGCGCGTCGCGCCAGGTTTCCACCTGGTCGCCGATCAAGTTCTTCATCACCGCGTTGGAATGGCGCTCGGTCGAGCCCAACGGCAGGCCGCAGATCGCCCGCACCAGCTGTTCGAACTGACTGGTCACGCAGGCGTCGATCGTCCAATGGCCGGAATTGTGCGGTCGCGGCGCCAGCTCGTTCACCAGCAGTTCGCCCGATTTGGTGAGAAACATCTCGACGGCCAGCAGCCCGATCAGATCGAGCCGTTCGGCGACATGGCGGGCGATGCGCTCGGCCTCGGCGGCAACCGCAGCCGGAACCTCGGCCGGCGCCACCGTCGTATCGAGGATGTGGTTGACGTGCCGGTTCTCGACCACCGGATAGACCGCGATGTCGCCTTTGTCGCCACGCGCGACGATGGACGACAGCTCGCAGGCGAAATCCACGAAGCCTTCGAGCACGGCGATCGTCGTGCCGAGCGAGCTCCACGCCGCCGCCGCGTCAGTCTCGGGGCCGATCATGACCTGGCCCTTGCCGTCATAGCCAAGCCGCACCGTCTTCAGCACGCCGCGCGGACCGATCTCGGCAAGCGCGCGACTGAGCTGTGCCGGGCTCTCGATCGATCGAAAAGTCGTGGTCGCGACGCCGACACCACGCAGGAAATATTTCTCCTTGAGACGATCCTGCGCGATCTCGAGCGCGCCGGCGCCAGGCCGCAACGGCTTGAGCGCGCTCAGCGCATTAGCAGTATCGATGGGCACGTTCTCGAATTCATAGGTCGCGACATCGATCGCGGCGGCAAAGCGCTCTAGCGCCGCGCGATCGTCGTAGGCGGCGGTCGTCGCGTAGGGCGTCACCTGCTTGGCCGGCGCGTCGGCGTCCGGCGAGAAGATATGGCAGCGATAGCCCAACCGCGCCGCGGCGAGCGCGGTCATGCGGCCGAGCTGGCCGCCACCGACTATGCCGATCGTCGCGCCGGGAAGGATCATCCGCGCGGCGGACGCTTCGGCACGGACGCGGTCTGGACCTTGCGGAAACGTTCGAGCCGCGCCGCCAGCTTGGCGTCGCCGTGCGCCAGGATCGCCGCCGCCAGCAGCGCCGCGTTGGTAGCCCCGGCCTTGCCGATCGCCAGCGTGCCGACGGGGACGCCCCCGGGCATCTGGGCGATCGACAGGAAACTGTCGACGCCCTTGAGCGCGCGGGTCTCGACCGGCACGCCGAGCACCGGCAAAACCGTCATCGACGCCGTCATGCCCGGCAGATGCGCCGCGCCGCCGGCGCCGGCGATGATCACCCGAATGCCGCGCGCCTTGGCGCCATGCGCGTAATCGTAAAGCCGCCGCGGCGTGCGATGCGCCGAAACCACATGCGTTTCATAGGGCACGGCAAGCCGGTCGAGCATGCGCGCCGCATGACGCATGGTCTTCCAGTCCGATTGGCTGCCCATGATGATGCCGACGGGCGCGACGCGTCTCATTCCCTGCCCCGCTGCGAGAAGCGCGCATTATAGGAATGCGAAGCCCGCGGGCAAGCGCCGCGGGCTCAGGCAATGATGTCGGGCAGCAGCTTGCTTTCGAGGCGCGACAGCAGATCCTTGAGCGCCAGCTTGCGGCGTTTTAGCCGCTGCATCTCGATCGGATTGAAGGGACCACCTTCTTCGAGACGGCGAATGTCCTCGTCGAGCAAGCGGTGCTCGGCCTTGAGCTGCGTGATCTTGGCCTTGATCGCTTCGATCTCGAGGTCCATCGGGGGTCGGAAACCCTGCTGCGCAAGGATCATTTAGTATAGCAAATATCCCAGCCGGGGTTGAGCCGAGCGAAGGCCCGCAACCCGTGCTCAACCGCCCGAATCGGCTGTCGGTATAGCGAATTTCCCAAGGGAGGACCCGCGATGCAAGCCGCCACTGCCGCCTCGCCCTCGCGCCGCACCGTCGGTTTGCTGACCAG
>JAGWIH010000131.1 GCA_028866355.1 Alphaproteobacteria bacterium | reverse complement strand
GGCGTCGGCGAGATCGGCATGAACCTGTCGCTCTACGGCTACAAAGGCCGCTGGCTGATGGTCGATTGCGGCATCTCGTTCGCCGACGACACGCTGCCGGGCGTCGACGTCATCATGCCCGATCCGGCGTTCATCGAGGCGCATGCCGGCGCGCTCGACGGCCTTATCGTCACGCACGCGCACGAGGACCATATCGGCGCCATTCCGTATCTCTGGTCGCGCTTCAAGTGTCCGGTCTATGCGACGCCGTTCACCGCGGCGGTGCTGCGCCTCAAGCTGATCGAAGCGGGCCTCGAACACCAGGTTCCCATCACGGAAGTGCCCCTGTCGGGCAAATTCAGCGTCGGGCCATTTGAAATCGAGTTGATCACCCTGACGCACTCGATCCCCGAGCCCAACGCCGTGGTGCTGCGCACGCCGCTCGGCACGGTGCTGCATACCGGCGATTGGAAGTTCGATCCCGATCCGCTGGTTGGCGAGACGTCGGACATGGCGGCGCTGCGGCGGCTGGGCGACGAAGGCGTGCTGGCGATGATCTGCGACAGCACCAATGCGCTACGGCCGGGCGAGGCGGGATCTGAGGCCGACGTGCGCAAGACGCTGATCGACCTGGTCGGCCAGAAAAAGAACCGCGTCGCCGTCGCCTGTTTCGCGTCGAACGTGGCGCGCCTCGCGTCGATTGCCGCCGCCGCCCAAGCGCACGATCGCCATGCGGCGCTGGTCGGCCGCTCGCTCTGGCGCATCGAGCACGCGGCGCGCGAAACCGGCTATCTCCACGGCGTGCCGCCGTTCCTCACCGAGGAAGAGGCGTCGTACCTGCCGCGCGAGAAGGTGCTGCTGATCTGCACAGGCAGCCAGGGCGAGCCGCGCTCGGCGCTGGTGCGCATCGCCGCCGACGAGCATCCCGAGATCGTGCTCGAAGAGGGCGATTGCGTGATCTTCTCGTCGCGCATCATCCCGGGCAACGAACGCGCCATCGGCCGGCTGCACAACGCGCTGGCCGCGCTTGGCGTCGAGATCGTCACCGAGCACGACGCGCCGGTGCACGTCTCCGGCCATCCGGCGCAGGACGAGCTCATCCGCATGTATCAGACGGTGCGGCCGACGATCGCGGTGCCGGTGCACGGCGAGACGCGGCACCTTTTGGCCCAGGCGCGGCTCGCCGAGCAATGCCAGGTGAGCCAGACGGTGGTGACCAAGAATGGCGAGGTGGTGAAACTCGCGCCCGGCCCGGCGTCGGTCATTGGCGAAGTGCCGACGGGACGTTTGGCCGCCGACGCCAACACATTGCTCGATGCAAAAGGCGAAACCCTCAAGAACCGGCAACGCATGGTGTTCAACGGCGCGGCGCTGGCGACCCTGGTGATGGACCGCGCCGGCAAGCTGCTGGCGCCGCCGCAAGTTTCGGTCGAAGGCGTGCCGAGCGAGGATTCCGGCGAGGCGCTGGCGGCGCGCGTGGCGCAGGCGCTCGACGAGCTCGGCGCGCGCGACCGGCGCGACGACGACAAGGTGCGCGAGGCGGCGCGGCTCGCCATCCGCCGCTCGTTGCGCGATTGGCACGGCAAGAAGCCGGTGACGCAGGTGCATCTGGTGCGGATCGCAGGAGACGCCGCATGATCGGACGGCTCAACCACGTTGCCATCGTCGTGCCCGACGTCAAGGCGGCGGCCAAGCTCTATAAGGGTATGCTCGGCGCACTTGTGTCCGAGCCGGTGCCGTTGCCGGCGCACGGCGTCACCACGGTTTTTGTCACGCTGCCCAACACCAAGATCGAGCTGCTGGAACCCTTGGGCGAGAAATCGCCGGTGCGCGCGTTTCTCGAGCGCAATCCGGCCGGGGGCATGCATCATCTCTGTTACGAGGTCGCGGACATCCTGGCGGCGCGCGACAAGCTCGAAGGCGAGGGGATGCGCGTGCTGGGCGACGGCGAGCCGGCGATCGGCGCGCACGGCAAGCCCGTGCTGTTTTTGCATCCCAAGGATTTCTGCGGCACGCTGATCGAACTCGAAGAAGTCTAGGGATTGTTCTAGGCTATCGTCCGATCAACAGGACAATGCCGTACGCAGGGAGGCGGAGGCATGACTGATATCGGTCATTTCGTCGGCGGCAAGCCGGTGGGCAACGGCCACGGACGCTTTTCCGACGTCTTCAATCCGGCAACCGGCGAGATTTCCGGACGCGTCGCCCTGGCGACCGCCGCCGAGATCGACGCCGCGGTGCAAAGCGCCAAAACGGCGTTCCCCGGCTGGGCCCGCACGACGCCCATGGCGCGGGCCAGAATTCTGTTCAAATACAAAGAGTTGCTGGAGAAGCGACGCGACGAGCTGGCGCGCATGATCGGCGCCGAGCACGGCAAGGTGCTGGGTGACGCCACCGGCGAAGTGACGCGCGGCATCGAGGTCGTCGAATTCGCCTGCGGCATTCCGCATCTGCTGAAAGGCGAGTTCTCGGAGAACGTCGGCACCAACGTCGACTGCTATTCGGTGCGCCAGCCGCTCGGCGTCTGCGCCGGCATCACGCCGTTCAATTTTCCGGCGATGGTGCCGATGTGGATGTTTCCGGTGGCGATCGCCTGCGGCAACACCTTCGTGTTGAAACCGAGCGAGCGCGATCCGTCGACGCCGCTGCTTCTTGCCAAGCTGTTGCTCGAGGCCGGCGCGCCGCCGGGCGTACTCAATGTCGTCAACGGCGACAAGGAAGCGGTCGACGCAATCCTCAATCATCCCGACATCGCGGCGGTGAGCTTCGTCGGCTCGACGCCGATTGCCGAGTACGTTTACAAAACCGGCACGGCAACCGGCAAACGCGTCCAGGCGCTGGGCGGCGCCAAGAACCATATGGTCGTGCTGCCCGACGCCGATATGGACCAGGCGACCGACGCGCTGATGGGCGCGGCCTATGGCTCGGCCGGCGAACGCTGCATGGCGATCTCGGTCGCGGTCGCGGTCGGCGCCGCGGGCGACAAGCTTATGGAAAAGCTCGCGCCGCGCGTGCGCGGCCTCAAGATCGGGCCGTACACCGATCCCGATGCCGAAATGGGGCCGCTGGTCACCAAGCAGGCCTATGACCGGGTCAAATCCTATGTCGATCTCGGAATCAAGGAAGGCGCCAAGCTGGCGGTCGACGGCCGCGGCCTCAAGCTGCAAGGCTACGAGAAAGGCTTCTTCCTCGGCGGGTGCCTGTTCGACGACGTCAAGCCGTCGATGCGCATCTACAAGGAAGAGATCTTCGGCCCGGTGCTGTCGGTGGTGCGCACGCCGGATTACGAACAAGCGCTTGGCCTGGTCAACGCCCACGAATTCGGCAACGGCACGGCGATCTTCACCCGCGACGGCGACGCGGCGCGCGATTTTGCCAGCCGGGTGCAGATCGGCATGGTCGGCATCAACGTGCCGATCCCGGTGCCGGTCGCGTTCCATTCCTTCGGCGGCTGGAAGCACTCGCTGTTCGGCGATCATCACATGCATGGTTCGGAAGGCGTGCGCTTCTACACGCGGCTCAAGGAAGTCACCTCGCGCTGGCCCAAGGGCATCCGCGCCGGCGCCGAATTCGTCATGCCGACGCTGCGCTGAGGCGGGAAACGCTCGACACCGTTCATTTGCGCGCTAAGCTTCGGTGATGGACTGGTTCTTCAATATCGCGCTCTACATCATCGTCTGGTGGATCACCATGTTCGCCGTGCTGCCGTGGGGCGTGAAGCCGGCGAACGAAAGCGATCAGGGCCACGATTCCGGTGCGCCGGCGCATCCGCATCTGCTGGCCAAGGCGATCATCACCAGCCTCATCGCCATCGTGCTGTGGTACGTCATCCGCTTCGGGCTGCTCTGGGAGCTCGCCCGCATCCGCAACGAGACCTATGGATGAGCGCCAAATACTGCCGCGCGGCGCCCGGCCACGAATTCCACGGTCCTTACCACGACGGCGAATACGGCTTTCCGGCGCGCGACGACGCGGTTCTGTTCGAACGCCTGGCGCTCGAAATCAACCAGGCCGGCCTGTCGTGGCTCACGGTGTTGAAGAAGCGCGCCGCTTTCGCGCGCGCCTTCGCCGCCTACGACATCGATAAGGTGGCGCGTTTCGGCGCGCGCGACATTCGCCGGCTGCTCAACGATGCCGCCATCATCCGCAACCGGCTCAAGATCGATGCGGTGATCGAGAACGCCAAGCGGCTGAAGGCGATCCGTGCCAGCCACGGCTCGTTCGCGCATTGGCTCGACGCGCACCATCCGCGCTCCAAAGCGGCGTGGGTCAAGCTGTTCAAGGAGAATTTCCGCTTCACCGGTGGCGAGATCGTCGGCGAGTTTCTGATGAGCCTGGGCTATCTGCCGGGCGCGCACGTCGCGAATTGTCCGGTCTATGACCGGGTGCTGCGCCACAAGCCTGCATGGTATGCGGCGCGCGAGATGAAATAATTTTTAGCTTTGGCCTGTGGATAAAAAATTTGGCAAGACCAGACGGTCTTGCCATAAGACGCTGCCGCCTTTTTTCGGGGCGGCTTGTCGGTTTAGGGTCAGCCCCCACCGTCTTGCGACGACCTTCCTCCCTAAACTTGGGCCCGGACGCTTTCTTGCGTGCGCCGCTTATGGCGGGAAGGATGTTTGCGGATTCCGTCAGCCGTCGCAAATGAAATTTTCTGGAACGGCTCTAATGACCAACCGATCATTTAGCCTTTGGCGCGACGCTATAGCTCGACAAAACGGATGAGGAACAGCAGCCCGAGCACGAGCACGGCGGGGCTCGCTTCCCGGGTGCGTCCGGCCAGCAGCTTGATCGCGGCATAAAGGATGAAGCCGAAGGCGATGCCGTTGGCGATCGAGAAGGTCAGCGGCATGGCGATCGCCGTCACCACCGCCGGCGCGTATTCGGTCACGTCCTCCCAATCGATCTCGGCGAGGCCACGCGCCATCAGGCACGCGACATAGAGCAACGCCGGCGCCGTCGCGTAGGCCGGTACGGTTTCCGCCAGGGGCGCGAAGAACAGCGTCAGCAGAAACAAGATCGCCACGACGACGCCCACCAGCCCGGTGCGGCCGCCGGCGCGCACGCCCGCGGCGCTTTCGATGTAGCTGGTGACGGTCGACGTACCGAGCAGCGAGCCGGCCAGCGTCGCTGTCGAATCCGCGACGAAGACGCGGAGCAAACGCGGAATGTGGCCGTCCTTCCGGATCAGTCCGGCGCGATGCGCGACGCCGACCAGCGTGCCGGTGTTGTCGAACAAATCGACGAAGAAGAAGGCGAAGACGATCACCAGCACGCCGGCGTCGAGCGCGCCGCGGATATCGAGTTTGAGAAAGGTTGGCGCGACCGACGGCGGCAGCGATGTGACGCCGAGGAACGGCGAAACGCCGGACACCACTCCGACGATAGTGGTGACCAAGATGGCGATGATGATCGCGCCTGGCACCTTGCGCGCATCGAGCGCGACCATGAGCAGGAAGCCGCCGATCGCCAGCAGCGTCGGCGGCGCCTTGAGGTTACCGAGCGTCACGAAGGTGTCGGGAGATGCCACGACGATGCCGGCATTCTTGAGCGCGATGATGCCGAGGAACAGGCCGACGCCGGCCGAGATCGCCATCTTCTGCGATTGCGGAATGGCGTCGACGATCCATTCCCGCACGCGTGTCACGCTCAGCACCATGAACAGCACGCCGGAGATGAACACCGCGCCGAGCGCCACCTCCCACGAATAGTGCAGGCCCTTGACGACGCCGTAGGTGAAATAGGCGTTGAGGCCCATGCCGGGCGCCAGCGCCAGCGGATAGTTGGCATAAAGCCCCATCACCAGCGTGCCGATGGCGGAGGCGACGCACGTGGCGACGAACACCGCGCCCTTGTCCATGCCGGCGTCGCCCAGAATCATCGGATTGACGAAGACGATGTAGGCCATGGTGAGGAAGGTGGTCAGACCCGCCACCACCTCGGTGCGCACGTTCGTGCCGTGATCTTTGAGCCGGAAATAGGATTCGAGCATGGCTTCCCCCGTCGCCGTGATCGCCCCAACGCCGCGTCATCTTGGCCTATCGCGTAGGCTTCGGCTAGAGTGCGGCGCCGTTGCCGCTCTCAGAAAGGCCCGACTCGCGATGCGCCTGTCCCAGTATTTCCTGCCGCTGCTCAAGGAGACGCCGAGCGAGGCGCAGATCGCGTCGCACCGTTTGATGCTGCGCGCCGGCATGATTCGCCAGACCGCCGCCGGCATCTATACCTGGCTGCCGTTGGGCTTCCGCGTGCTGCAAAAGGTCGAGCAGATCGTCCGCGAGGAACAGGATGCCGCCGGCGCGCAAGAGCTGCTGATGCCGACACTGCAGCCGGCGGAACTCTGGCGCGAAAGCGGCCGTTACGAGGATTACGGCGAGGAAATGCTGCGCGTCAAAGACCGGCACAAACGCGAGATGCTCTACGGCCCGACGAACGAGGAGCTGATCACCGAAATCTTCCGCCAGGCGGTGCGCAGCTATCGCGATCTGCCCAAAAACCTCTATCACATCCAGTGGAAGTTCCGCGACGAGGTGCGGCCGCGTTTCGGCGTCATGCGCGGCCGCGAATTCCTGATGAAGGACAATTATTCCTTCGACATCGACAAGGCGGCGTCGCTGGT
>JAGWIH010000130.1 GCA_028866355.1 Alphaproteobacteria bacterium | reverse complement strand
AGCTCCTGCTTGCGCGCCACGCTAATCGACATCGGGTCTGTCTCCTTCGAATTCAGATGTTCAGCACGCGCAAGGGGCGAATTCCCCCGGCCGCGACTTCGGCGAGCGCCACCAGCTTGCCGCCCGACGTTGCACAGACCTTCGCGCCGTTGCCGATTTGTGAAAGGCACGCCCAATCTTGGGCGCGCAACGGCGTCACGGCCTGACCGCAACGCAGGGCTTTCGCCTGGTCCTCCGTCAGGGCGAGCGCCGGGATGTCGTCCAGCGCCGTCTCGAGCGGAAGCAAATGCCCGGAAGCGGCCGGACTATGCCCGAGCATCGTCAAATTATCCAGGGGAATCGCCTGTTTAAGGGTAAACCGGCCGACCGCCAGCCGCCGCAAATCGGCAACAAAACCGCGGGTTTCGAGCGCCTCGCCGAGATCGCGGGCCAGGCTGCGGACATAAGTGCCGGGTCCAACCTCGGCCTCGAAAACCGCGCGGTCGTTGTCCGGGATCGCCACCAACGCGAGACGATGGACCACGACCGGGCGGGTACTCAGACCAGTCGCCGCGCCGGCGCGCGCCAGCGCATAGGCACGCCGTCCAGCGACCTTGATCGCCGAAAAATCGGGCGGCCGCTGGCTGATCGTGCCGGTAAAGCGCGGCAAGACACTACGAATCGCGTCGGCCGAAGGCCGACGATCGCTTCGGGCGATCACGTCCCCCTCGGCGTCGTCGGTGGTGCGCGCCTCGCCCCAGGCGACGGTGAAGCGATAGAGTTTCGTATCGGCGACAATAAACGGCACGGTTTTGGTCGCCTCGCCGAGCGCGATCGGCAGCACGCCGGTCGCCAACGGATCGAGCGTGCCGGCATGGCCGGCTTTGTCGGCACCGAAGGCGCGTTTGACCGTTGCAACGGCGCGCGCCGACGTCAGGCCGAGCGGCTTGTCGAGAACGATCCAGCCGTGAACGCGGGCGGCAACGGCTTTAGTCGGCATCGCCGGTTTTCTTGCGCGCTTTCTTGACCGGGCCGAGATCGCGCGCGACCTCGGGTCGCCGCAGCAGCGCGTCGATCTGGCTCGCATGCTCGAACGATGTGTCGAGCGTGAAGTGCAGCGCCGGCGCATAGCGCAGCTTGACCGCTTGGGCGAGCTCGCGGCGCAAATACCCCTCGGCCCGCTTGAGCCCGGCCATGACTTCTGCGGTGCGGCTGCCGCCCAACGGCACGACAAAGGCGGTGGCGTTCTTGAGATCGGGCGAGACGCGGACTTCGGTGATGGTCAGCGCGACGCCGGCCAGCGCCGGGTCGTGCAGCCCGTGCTCGAAGATGCGGGCGAGCGCGTGACGCATCTCTTCGCCGACGCGCAATGACCGCGGACTCTGTCCGGAATTCGTCATCGCGATCCTCGCGATCGCCGACGCACCACTAGAGGGCGCGGGCGACCTCTTCGACCTCGAAGCACTCGATAACGTCGCTCTTCTCGATGTTCTCGTAGTTCTCAAAGGCCATGCCGCATTCGGTGCCCTCGCGCACCTCGCGGACCTCGTCCTTGAAGCGCTTCAGGGTCTTCAGGCTGCCTTCGTGGATGACGACGTTATCGCGCAACAACCGCACCTTGGCGCCGCGCCGCACCATGCCTTCGGTCACCATGCAGCCGGCCACCTTGCCAACCTTGCTGATGTTGAAGACCTCCCGAATCTCGGCGTTACCGAGGAAGCGCTCGCGCCGGGTCGGCGCCAGCAAGCCCGACAAGGCGCCTTTCATCTCCTCGATCACCTCGTAGATGATCGAGTAATAGCGGATCTCGACGCCGTCGCGCCGCGCCAGATCGCGCGCCTGCGGATTGGCGCGGACGTTGAAGCCGATGATCACGGCATTGGACGCTTTGGCGAGGATCACGTCGCTTTCGTTGATGCCGCCGACCGCGGCATGCAGCACGCGAACCGCAACCTCGGCCGTACCGAGGCCCTTGAGCGATGCGTTGATCGCCTCGAGCGAGCCCTGCACGTCGGATTTGACCACGACCGCGAGTTCCTTCGCGGTGCCCGCGGCGATCTGCGAGAACATCTGCTCGAGCGTGCCGCGACCCGCGGCGGCGGCGGCCTTCTGACGGCGCAGCCGTTGCCTATATTCGGTGATGTCGCGCGCCTTGGCTTCGCTGTCGACGACGATGAAATCGTCGCCGGCGAGCGGCGTGCCGTTGAGACCCAGGACTTCGACCGGCGTGGCCGGGCTGGCGGAATTCACGGTCTGGCCGCGATCGTCGATCAAGGCGCGCACGCGGCCCCATTCGCTGCCGGCGACGAAGATGTCGCCGGTCTTGAGCGTGCCGCGCTTGATCAGCACCGTCGCGACCGAGCCGCGGCCGCGTTCGAGCTTGGCCTCGATCACGCTGCCCTCGGCCGGACGATCGGGATTGGCCTTGAGATCAAGCACTTCGGCTTGCAGCAGGATGACTTCCTCGAGCTTTTCGAGGTTGATCTTCTTGGTCGCCGAAACCTCGATGTCCATCACGTCGCCGCCCAGATGCTCGAGCACGACTTCGTGCTGCAGCAGGTCCTGGCGCACGCGCTCGGCCTTGGCGTCCGGCTTGTCGATCTTGTTGATGGCGACGATCATCGGCACCTTGGCTTCGCGGGCGTGGCGAATGGCCTCGACCGTCTGCTCCTTGATGCCGTCGTCGGCCGCGACCACCAGCACGACGATGTCGGTGATCTGCGCACCGCGTGCGCGCATCGCCGTGAACGCCTGATGACCCGGCGTGTCGATGAAGGTGATGCGCTGACCGTTCTTGAGCGCCACCTGATAGGCGCCGATATGCTGGGTGATGCCGCCAGCCTCCCCCGAGGCGACGTCGGTCGAACGGAGTGCGTCGAGCAGCGACGTCTTGCCGTGGTCGACGTGGCCCATCACGGTTACCACCGGTGGCCGCGGCTTGAGCGTTTCCGCCGCGTCCGCTTCGCCGACCAAGCCGACTTCGACATCGGCTTCGGATACCCGACGCACTTTGTTGCCGAATTCGGTGGCGATGAGCTCGGCGGTGTCGGCGTCGATGTTCTGGGTGATGGTCGCCATCACGCCCATGTCGAAGAGCTTCTTGACCACCTTGGCGCCCTGCTCGGCCATGCGGTTGGCGAGCTCTTGCACCGTGATGGTTTCGGGGATCACGACCTCGCGCGCCTGCTTGACCGGCGCATCCGCCTGCTGGAGCTGATGCAAACGCTGCCTCTCGCGTTCGCGCTGACGCCGGAACTGCGATTCGCTGCGGGTACGCTCTTCACCCTCGTCGTTGAGGGCGCGCGTGACGGTGAGCTTGCCGCGCTGCTTCGGCTCGTCGCGGCGCGGCGCGATCGCCGGACGCTTGGCGCCGGCGCCGGGACGGCGCGCGCGGTCGTCTTCTTCCTCTTCGACGATCTTGACCTTGCCAGCAGCCGACAGCGCGGCCACTTTGGCAGCGGCGGCGTCGCCGGCACGCTTGGCGACTTCGCGGCGCGAAATTTCCGCCGCCTGTTCGACCTTGCGTTGTTCGGCGCGTTGCTCGTCGGCGTTGCGCGCTTCGACTTTGGGTGCCTCGGCCGGCCGCGGCGCCGGTGCGGCGGGCCGCGTCTTGGCGAGCTGCTGCTCGCGCTCGACGGCGGCGCGCGCTTCGGCGGCGGCCTGCTCCTCGGCCTTGAGCGCGCCCTTGAGGGCGCGGGCGCGGCGGGCCGCCTCTTCCGGCGTCAGACCATGCGGCAGTACGACGCCGCGGCGTGTCGGCGGCGGCGCGGCCGGCGCAGCCGGCTTGGGCGTCTCCTTGGCAACCGTGGGCGCGGCTTCCGGGCGTTCAGGCAACCCGGTACCCGGCGCTGCGCGCTTGCGGCGGACTTCGACCTGCACGGTCTTGGAGCGGCCGTGCGGGAAGCTCTGCCGCACCGATCCGGTTTCGATCGGCTTGCGCAGTTCGAGTTTGCCGCTCGGGCGGCCGCCCAGGGTTAACGGGCGTTTTTCGTCGCTGTTATCAGCCATTGCACTCCAAAACCTTGACCTTCGTAGCGTCTTTTGCGCCGTCGCGGAAGCCTGCGAGCCGGGCCTGTTCCGCCAGGAAACGTTCGGCCAGCCGGCCCTTGCGCAACGCCGCGTGGACGACATGGTCGCGCGCAAAGGCCTGACCAAGTTCGGCGGCGGTCAACCGATCGGTTACCGGCAGCCCCGGCGCCAGCCGCGTGAGCTTGCCGCGACCGTCGGCCGAACCGTCGGAGGCTTCGACCAACGCGGCGACACCGCCGTCGCGGACGGCTTTATCGACCTGGGTGAAGCCGGCGACCGCCTGGCCGGCACGACGCGCCAGACCGAGACATTCGATCGAACGCCGCACGAGCAGGGCCTCGACGCGATCATCAAGGTCCGATTCCGTCACGACGTCCTGCTTCGCCGCGCGCGCAAACAGCCGCTTGGCGACCGCGGTTTTTACGCTATCGCGGGTCGGGGTCAACCACAGACCGCGGCCCGGCAAGCGGCCGTCGACGTCGGGCACGATGCGGCGCTCCGGATCGACGACAAAGCGCAGCAAGGCGCTGCGATCGCGACTTTCGCCCGTCACCAGACAGCGGCGTTGCGAGTCGCCGTCGGGCGCGTCGAGACGCGCGCCGGCACCCGGCGCCGTCCTCTGTTCACGGGCAGGTCGCGCGGTCATCGTGCGTTATTCCGCCTTGGCGTCAGGCGCCGCCGCATCCGCGGCGGGCTGATCGGGGAACCAGTGGGCGCGCGCCTTCATGATCACGGCGTTGGCGTCATCGGCATCGAGCTTGATGCCGGCGCCTTGCGCGATCTCGACCAGCTCGTCGCCGGCCAGGTCGGCCAGATCGTCGAGCGTCTTGACGCCTTTTTCGCCGACCGCCACCAGCAACGCGGGGCTCATGCCTTCGACCTGGGCGACCTCGTCGGTGACGCCGAGTTCGCGGCGGCGCGTCTCGTGCTTCTCGTCGCGCTGCTTGATGAAGGCGAGCGCGCGCTGTTGCAGCTCCTTGGCGACTTCTTCCTCGAAACCTTCGATGCCGGCGAGTTCGCCGGTCGGCACGTAGGCGATATCCTCGACCGACGTGAAGCCTTCGGTCACCAGCAGATGCGCGATGACGTCGTCGACGTCGAGCGCCTCGATGAAGAGCGCCGAACGGGTGCGGAATTCCTCTTGGCGCCGCTCGCTTTCCTCGGCCTCGGTCAGGATGTCGATGTCCCAGCCGGTCAGCTGCGAGGCGAGCCGTACGTTCTGGCCGCGCCGCCCGATCGCCAGCGACAACTGATCGTCAGGCACAACGACCTCGATGCGCCGCTGCTCCTCGTCCATCACCACCTTCGCGACCTCGGCCGGCGCCAACGCGTTGACGACGAATGTCGCGGGGTCCTGCGACCATGGAATGATGTCGATCTTTTCGCCCTGCAGCTCGGCCACAACCGCCTGAACGCGCGAGCCGCGCATGCCGACGCAGGCGCCGACCGGGTCGATGCCGCTGTCGTTCGAGATCACGGCGATCTTGGCGCGCGAGCCCGGATCGCGCGCGACGGCGCGGATTTCGATGATGCCGTCGTAGATCTCGGGCACTTCCTGGGCGAACAGCTTGGCCATGAACTGGGGATGCGTCCGCGAAAGAAAGATCTGCGGGCCGCGCACTTCCTGGCGAACGTCGTAGATATAGGCGCGCACGCGCTCGCCCTGGCGGAAGCTTTCGCGCGGCAGCAACTCGTCGCGACGCAGGATCGCCTCGGCGCGGCCCAGATCGACGATGACGTTGCCGAACTCGACGCGCTTGACCAGGCCGTTGACGATTTCGCCGACGCGGTCCTTGAACTCGTTGAATTGGCGCTGGCGTTCGGCGTCGCGCACTTTCTGGACGATGACCTGCTTCGCGGTTTGCGCCGCGATGCGGCCGAAATCGATCGGCGGCAGCGGATCGGTGAGGAAATCGCCGACTTCGGCCTCGGGATTGATCTTCTTCGCCGCCGAAAGGGAAATCTGCGCCGCCTCGTTGACGATGGGATCGGCGACCTCGCGAAAGCGCATCAAGCGGATCTCGCCGCTCTTGCGGTCGATTTCGGCGCGGATGTCGTATTCCTGGCCGTATTTCGAGCGGCCGGCTTTTTGAATCGCCTGCTCCATCGCCTGGAGCACTTCGTCGCGATCGATGCCCTTGTCGCGCGCGACGGTGTCGGCGACCTGCAGCAGTTCGAGACGGGGGTAGGCGGCGCTGGTTTGTACGGCCATGTCGAATTCCTCAGATGGCTTCGCTGCGCGTCTTGTGACGCGTCGCTTCGATGAGTTCGTCCGTCAGGACAAGTTTGGCGCGGGCGATCCCCGCGAGCGGCAGGCGCACGGTCTCGGCGCCCAAATTCACGGCTACGGCGTCGCCGTCGACTCCCAGCAGCCGGCCACGAAAGCGGCGGCGGCCGTCGAGCGGCTGCTGCAATTCGAGCTTGGCCTCGAATCCGGCGAAGCGTTCATAGTCTTCGCGCTCAAACAACGGCCGGTCGATGCCCGGCGAGCTGACTTCGAGCACGTAGGAATCGGCGATCGGATCGGCGACGTCGAGCAGCGCCGAGACGGTCTGGCTCACCAGCGAACAATCGTCGACCGACATCGC